>JBHOSR010000178.1:0-2005 GCA_042584405.1 Bacteroidota bacterium | reverse complement strand
TTATTAATCATTGGGAACACTATATTTATAAAAAACAGGACTAAAGCTTTTTTGCGAAATGAAATGAAGCAAATTTGCTTTAGTAAAACACAAATGCAGCTGAAAGCTGCAAAAAGCGGGCGGGCAAAAAATGTTTTCCATCATACTTTCCGAACCAATCTTTATAAAATACCTATCAAGCTTGTAAAAATTCAAATACCATAATTATCAAACTAAGATGAATTATCCAACATGCAAAAACTATCAAACCGTTAAAAAAGATTCTTGAAATACCGACTTGTAAAAATGAATTGAAACTTACTGAATTATTTTTAGACGCCTTATTTGTAACGATCCTTGTTTAAGCTACGTGCGGGTTTGCCGCCTTGTTTCAGTGTCACCCGTTGACGCTGAAACAAATATAACAAATACTTGTCAAACCACAACTAACCCCCGCATGTAGTTTGAAACAATGTTATCGGTTGGATTTTGGACTCTATTCGCTTTCTTCATCTATCAACTACTAAACAGTTTGATACAGCTTTAGGAGAAACAGCAAAGCTAATTGTTAGTAGTTTGGTATTATGCCCGTCATTCAATCTTTGTAGCTTTAATTTTGACATCTTTTGTTACAAGGTAGTAATGAGTAACTTCACCTTTCTTGTTTGTCACAAACTCGATTTTCCTGTCCCATACTTTATAGAAGAACAGCTTCTCAGTTTCCGGGTATAGATTATCGAATACGCTGCCATCTGCTTCAATTATTTGAAGATGATCTCCTTCACGGGTTATTCGAAGAATAACTGGAGGGAAATAATATTCACCGACATAAGTATCTAAAACTTCACTGGGTAATTCAATTGCATTTGGTTTCGTTACGGGCCGTGGAGCATTTGAAAATGGCTTTGATGTTAATTCAATAAATCTCGGATCGCTAACAGAATCCCCTGTTTTTGCCGCTATAATTAGATCTAGCAGTTTGTATACTGGCATAGATTCATAATGTGGTATTGAATTATCCGAATCGTATCGATTGATAAAAACAAGATCCAATTCTGGAACCACTGCCAACATGTGAACCCCAATTCCAGTTATCGAGTAAACATCGTAATTTGCCAAAGATTGAAATCCATATTTGGAAGATTCCGATTTTGGAAAAGTCTTCCATAGATATCCATAACCACCTTGTTCTGTGTTCGAATAAGATCTTGTGCTCTCTTTGATCCAATCTTCTGATATTATTCTTTCGCCATTCCACATTCCTTTTTGTTGGTATAGCAATCCAAAACGGGCTAAATCGCGTGCAGACATCCTAAAAAAATAATAGGCATGTTTTGTATAGTCGGCGGTCCTCATTTCCACATTTTCTGACGAGAAATCTTCCATCCCCAATGAGTTACTTATGTTGATTTCAAATTCATCAAAGATCCCCTTACCTGTTTCATGCTGGAAAATGGTTCCCAATGCGTTGAACCCCCAATTATTGTAATGATAATATTCACCAGGAACATGAGAGCCACGTTTAGGTTTATTTGCAATCATGCTCGCACCGTCACCCATAGCGGGGAGATAAATACCAGATCGTGATTGAAGCAGCTGCTCGACAGTGGCCTTTTTTTCGATGTCAGTCAAGGGAGTCAGATCATCTATACCGAGTTCATCAAGTGTCTTTTGTATATCGATGATTCCCTTGTCAACATAAATTCCGT
Source organism: Bacteroidota bacterium (assembly GCA_042584405.1). Classification (GTDB taxonomy): domain Bacteria; phylum Bacteroidota; class Bacteroidia; order Bacteroidales; family UBA12077; genus UBA12077. Next base: position 317 of record JBHOSR010000178.1, on the reverse strand, counting down.
ATAAAGCACTCAAAAAGGCTTTACGCATTGAATGGCACTTGAAATTTGCTTCTATATCGCCCCACGCAATCAAAACCTTTCCCTTGTATACGACCATAACCGCTGAGCTATTCAGATCCTCAGCATAATCCAAAGCGTTTTTTAGCTTTTCCGTTGACCATCCCTCTAATTCAGGTTCTGCATATTGCTGCCATACAAAATCATTGGATTGAGCTTTGGTGTTTATATTTATCGATAACACAATTAGAAATTGAATTAATATTGCATTAATAGTCTTTTTCATAACTTATTACTTTTTTTATCTATTTCTATTTCAT
>JBHOSR010000177.1:0-2012 GCA_042584405.1 Bacteroidota bacterium | reverse complement strand
GTATAAACCCACAAGACTTGTACTGTAGAATAAGTTTAAAACATATATTAGAATATCTACTGAAATGGCGTTTAAAAAAGCCATAGGAGCTGAAAAATAAGGAAAATTCCTATTTTCTTTTAATTGCTTTTTTATTGTACTTCGGTCTATGGTCTTTAAATTCTCTTTTTCTTCTTTAAAGAAATTTGAAACAAACATAATCAGTTGCATGGCTTGTCCTGCTATATGTCCAAAAAATAAACCAACGGAGTTTAAATTAAGGGCAAATCCTAAACTGATGTTAATAATAGAATTTGAGCTAGATTTTACAATTTTAGTTTTAGCTTGAAATCTAAATTGCTTTTGACGGTTATACCATTGTATGAAAACGCTTATCATACCAACAATAAAAATGCTAAGTGGTAAAAAGAAAAAGTATGTTGGTTTAATAAAATCAGATAAATTGTTGTTTAAACTTTTAATTATAAAGATAACACAAACGGAAACTAGAGAAGTAATTAAAACAATCCTATATGTCCCTTTAAAAATAGCTAAAGCATTTTCCTTTTTTTTAGGTAACATAATAGCAAGTTCAAATCTTCCAGTCGAAATAGCAGCAATTATATTAGTAATACTCAAATAAATAGCAATAAAACCGAAATCTTCTGGAGTGTATATTCGAGTAAGTATTGGAATAGCAATTAAAGCAATAATTTGAGCAATAGTAGCGCCAGAAAGTAAAGTGAATACATTTTTAATGAAATCACTTTTTAGAAGTAGGTCTTGTTTTTTAATCATGAGGAATTAGCTTCGTTTTAAGACTATTCCTTCAAACTCTCAAAATCGATTTCTTTAGTTTGATCTTGCTCAATAATCTTTCCATTCTCGAATTTTACCGTTCTTGCAGGAAATTTTTTTACCATATTGTAATCATGCGTTGCCATTACCACTGCTCTTCCATTATTACTTATTTCAAGCAATATCTTCATAAGGTTTTCAGACGTTTCAGGATCAAGATTACCTGTTGGCTCATCAGCAAGAATAATCTCAGGATCATTTAGTAAAGCTCTTGCAATTACAACACGTTGTTGTTCACCACCAGATAATTGATGAGGCATTTTGTAGCCTTTATAACTTAGAGCAACACGATCAAGCACTTCTGCAATTCTGTCATTAATATCTTGTTTGCTTTTCCAACCTGTTGCTTTAAGTACAAATAATAGATTGTCGAAGATTGTTCTGTCAGATAGTAATTTAAAATCCTGAAAAACAATACCTAATTTTCTTCTTAAAAGTGGCGTTTGTTTTATTTTTAGTTTAGTTAAATCATAACCTACAACCTTTGCTTCTCCTTCAACTAAAGGAATTTCAGCATTTATGGTTTTAATTAAGCTACTTTTACCGCTTCCAACTTTACCAATAAAGTAAACAAATTCCCCTTTGTTTATCGATAAATTAACATCTTTAAGAATAAGGTTGTCTTTTTGAAAGATATTAGCATTTACGAACTCGATGATGGTATCTAAGGCCATATTAATTGTTAATATTTTTGTTTAATACATTCAGCCCCAAACTACAATTCATATAAAATTCCAAAAGGAGCCGATTCTATCAATTTCTGTATTTTTTGTTTATAATTATCAAGACCAAATTTCTTTATCTGATTTTCCGAATGATTCGTTTTAAAATGCGCAAGCAGAACAAAGTTATCATCTCTTATTTGAACATAATCGGGGATTTTATCAGTGCCTTGTGTTTTTAAAAAATACATGGTATACTATTTGCTTAGTCACAAATGTAGGTAAAAAAAGTCATTTTTAAATTTTAAGTAATTATATAACTTTTCGAAAACATATTAACAATTTTACCTATTTAGAAAATTATAAAATAATATTTTTAGTAATTAACAGTTTTATGTTAATTAAAAAGGTGGGATAACCCAAACGGTTATTTATATTCTTTATAAATTTAGGCGAATTTCAAGGAGAGAATTTATGTTACAAATGAAATATGTTAAGATATTAATAATAAGT
>JBHOSR010000176.1:0-2038 GCA_042584405.1 Bacteroidota bacterium | reverse complement strand
AATGGTATAATTTACCATTGCAATTTTCTGATTTAAACACAAAAAAATCTGCAAATCAGGCCGAAAATTTCAGACAGATGTTATTAACTCTAGCTGAAGATGTTCGTGTTATTTTAATCAAACTTGCAGTTCTATTAAATCATATGCGGATTATTAATAATATGCCTGAGGATTATCAGATTAAAACTGCACTAGAAACTTTCTCGCTTTATGCACCCTTAGCACACCGACTGGGCTTGTATAATATTAAATCCGAGTTGGAAAATCTATCGATGAAATACACAGAGAAAGAGAAGTACAAAGAGATAATTAAAAAATTAAAGAATACAACCGCTAAACGAGAGCGCTTTATAAAAAAGTTTGTTGCACCCATTGAAAAGGTGTTAAGGGAAGAAGGTTATGATTACGAAATAAAGGGACGTCCAAAATCAGTATATTCCATTGGACAAAAAATGAAAAAGCAAAATGTTGAATTCGAAGAAGTATTTGACATTTTTGCAATTCGAATAATTTTAAACTCAAAACCTTCAAAAGAAAAAGCTGACTGTTGGAGAGTTTATTCAGTTGTAACCGATTATTATCAACCAAACCCTAAACGACTACGCGACTGGATTTCAATTCCAAAATCAAATAGTTATGAATCCTTGCATACAACAGTCATTGGACCTGAAAGCAAGTGGGTTGAAGTGCAAATACGCACTAAACGAATGGATGAAGTCGCTGAAAAAGGTTATGCTGCTCACTGGCGATATAAAGGTGTTAAAACAGAAAAAGGAATTGACCAGTGGATGCAGAAAGTTCGTGAAGTGATAGATACAAATGGGGTAGCAAATGGAGAAACAATTGACGATTTAAAACTAAATCTGTACAATAAAGAAGTTTTTGTGTTTACTCCAAATGGAGATCTGAAAAAACTTCCTGCTGGATCGACGGTTCTTGATTTTGCCTACGATATTCATACCGATGTTGGTAATCAGTGTGTGGGAGCAATGATAAATCATAAGAATGTAACCATAAAGCAACAATTACAAAATGGTGATCAGGTAAGTATAGTAACATCAAAAACCCAAAAGCCAAAAACAGACTGGTTAAGCTTTGTAGTAACATCGAAAGCTAAAACCAAAATCAAATCAACTCTGCGTGAAGAAAAATTTAAGGAAGCTGAAGTAGGAAAAGAATTGTTAAAACGAAGGTTGAAAAACTGGAAAGTCAAATTTGAAGATGCTTTGATTGATAAGCTTGTGAAACATTATAAGCTTAAGGTACCTGTTGATCTCTATTATTCTTTAGCTACTGAAAAGATTGATATAACTGCAATCAAGGAATTAATCTCAGAACCTAAAAAAGAAGAATTAATTGTTCAAGAATCAGTTGAAAAGAAGGAAGTAGATCAAGAAACATCATATAAATCAGATTATTTAGTTATTGATAATAACATTAAAAATGTAGATTATAAATTAGCTAAATGTTGTAGCCCTATATTTGGTGATTCAATATTTGGTTTTGTAACAGTTAGTGAGGGAATAAAAATACATAGAATAAATTGCCCAAATGCACGACAACTGGTAGACAGATATAACTATAGGATTATAAAAGCTCAGTGGACAAAAAGTGCTGGAAAACAATCATTTCAGGCTACTATTAAGGTTTCGGGAGTCGATGAAATTGGTATACTAAATAAAATAACAGATGTAATTGCAAAAGATTTGAGAGTTAGAATGCGTTCCATTTCAATGGATTCAAACGATGGTATGTTCGATGGCAAACTAAAACTTTTCGTTGACAGTACTAAACATTTAGATATGCTTATATCTAAGTTAAAGAAAGAGAAGGGAATATTAAAAGTAACGCGTGTAGATTCAGAAGACAATTAGTATATTTATCCTATAAATATTTTAAATTTGTATAACAATAAACAAAAAAGGTTTGCCGTTCGTTTAAAAGTTAAATACAAAGCAATATGAAATCAGTTTTGGTATCCTTACTATTTGATTTTGGAATTGAAATCCAGTCGCGTAGTCGTTTAGGGTTTGGTTGA
>JBHOSR010000175.1:0-2048 GCA_042584405.1 Bacteroidota bacterium | reverse complement strand
ATTTTTGTAACTTGATAAACTAAAGTTTAATTATGTCGAAAGAAACTAGAATTTTAGGTGTTTTAATCACTGACCGACAAAAAGAAGCAGGCAAAGTACAGAACGTACTTACTAAATATGGTTGCTCTATTAAAACCCGTTTGGGTTTACATGAAGCTTCAGATGATGTTTGTAGTACAAGCGGACTTTTGTTGCTGGAACTTACGGGTGATGTATCCGAGATGGATAAACTTGAAAATGAGCTGGTTGCCGTTGAGGGCACTCAAACTCAAAAAATGATTTTTGTGGATTAAATTTTAGGGTATTGAAAGAGAAAAGCGTGAATAGAGACTATTCACGCTTTTTTTTAATGTAATGAACTCATGTATTGGTTTTATTGTTAAGTATTGTTAGTTCTCTTTTTTTATTTTTAAAAGGCAATGTTAATTCTAAAGCATCTACATAATCTCGATAAATTTAAATTCTTATTATGAAAAAGACTCTTGATATAGATGAGGTAATGCTTAAATCTCATAATGCTTCCGAGGAATTTAAACTATTAAATCAAAAGCAAGTAGATAAAATTGTAAACGCTGTATATATTGCTGGATTTAATAAGCGTGTTGAATTGGCTAAACTAGCCCGTGAAGAAACAAGACTGGGAAATTGGAGGGATAAAACATATAAAAATATAATTGCAACACATTTTGTTTACAATGATATTAAAAACTTGAAAACGGTTGGGGTTATTTCAGAGGACCAGGAAAATGGAATAACAGAAATTGCAACTCCACTTGGACCAATTTTAGTAATTACTCCCATTACCAATCCCACTTCAACAGTTTTATTTAAAATATTGATTTCCTTAAAAACTAGAAATCCCATTGTAATAATACCGCATGGAGCTGCTCGAAAAAGTACTATTGAAGCAGCTCATATTTGTTATGAAGCTGCCTTAGAAGCTGGAGTTCCTATGGATTCAATACAATGGATTAAGCATTCTAGCAGAGAGCAGGTACTAGAACTTATGAGTCATAAAATGACAGCACTAATTCTTGCAACAGGTTCGGTAAGTTTAGTGAGGGCCGCATACAAATCAGGAACTCCGACTATTGGTGTTGGACCGGGTAATGTGCCGGTATTTTTTGGTAAAACTGCAGATATTAAATTCGGTGTTGAGCAAATAGTTAAGTCGAAAATGTTCGATAATGGAACGGTTTGTGCAAGCGAACAAGCGCTTGTTTTACAGGATTTTAATGCGAATGAAGTAATAGCGGAGTTTAAAAAGCACAAAGCATATTTTCTCGATAAAAACGAAATTAAAAAACTAGAAAGTGTTGCTTTTAATAAAGAAATGAAAGTTATGAATATAGAAGTTATTGGACAAACTGCTATTCATATTGCACAAATGGCTGATATAAATGTTCCAGGTGATACTACATTATTAATTGCACAATTAGATGAAGTTGGTATAAAATCTCCACTTTCGCTAGAAATATTAGCACCCGTACTTGCACTATATATTGTAAAGGACTTTGATAAAGCCATAGAAAAATGCAAAGAAATAAACAAACACGGTGGATTAGGACACACAGTAAGTATATTTTCTAATAACATTGAAAAAATAAGATATTTTGCATCAGTTATGAACGCCGGACGAGTAATTGTAAATACACCATCTTCTCAGGGTGCTTTGGGAGGATTATATAATAGTCTTCAACCTTCACTTACTCTGGCTTGCGGTACTGGAGGAAAAAACATTACAACTGATAATATTTCTGCCAGACATCTTTTAAATATACAACGAATAGCATGGCGAAAAGAAACAGAATGTTTTGAACATTTTGATAGTGGAATGCTGTTAGATGAAGAAACAAACATTGAACAACTAGAAGATGAGTGTTTTAAGAAAGCTAAAGTATTAAGCTAAATAAAATATTTACAATGAAAAGGATCTAGATTTTCATTATTTTTAATTTGCAAACATTTTGTTTTGTAATAAAACTAATACAGTTAAAAGATTGCTCATCTAAACCAAAAAGTTTGAAACATTCAACTTAAAACTTTTA
>JBHOSR010000174.1:0-2075 GCA_042584405.1 Bacteroidota bacterium | reverse complement strand
AGTTAATATTAACATATAAGTTCTTCCGTACATATAGAAATAATTTGCCGGATATTTATTTACGTCTTTATTTTCATAATCGAATCGAAGTTGTTCGTAACCTCCTGTAATAATTTCCTGGTTATCTAAAACATTGTTTACAACAGCAAAGAGACTAACATAATATTTATCGAATCTCCATGATGTTCCTGCCTTTAAATTCAATGTATATGAACTTGGTAATTTTTCCTGGCTTAAAATCTGGTCTGCTAGATCTGAATTTAAATCTAAACCTTGAGCTGCTTGAGCTGTTCTTCTTGCAGGATTAAAACTTAAATAAGTATTATCAAAATAGTTTATATCTGCTGACACCCACCAGAATTTTGGAGAACGATATTCAGCTCCAAAAGAAAGTGCTGTTTGAGGTGTTCCATCAACTTTATAATCTTTTACATAAACAATTTCATTACTAGCAAGAGATTCCGAATCATTATCACGAGTTATACTTACATTTGGACGTGAATTCCATGTGTGTTGAGCAAGAGAAGCTGCTCCAGAAAGAGTAATTGTAGATGTTACTTTACCTTCAATACCTAATTCCATTCCAAAATGCTTTTTATCAATCCCCGTCATAGCATAGTTCACAAAACTCTTATACCCATCATGATAAAAGCTCATTACATCAGCCTGATCTTTAAAGGTTGTATAATACCCAGATAATCGAGCTGTAATAAAAGGTAATCGAGCTAGATAATTTGCATCAAAACTCATGATTTTCTCATCAGTTAAACCTTCAGCTAAATGATCTCTTGTACGAGGAGAAACATAAGCATCGTCAAAATAAGGTGCACGTGTTAGATACGCGCCATTTGCATAAATAATATGACGACCTGTAATCTTATATGTTACACCACCTGTTACATTATAATTTAAATAGTTTTGCTTTTCAGAATCACCATACGACTCATTAGGAAATTTCCCCACTCTCATATTACCTGTTCGGAAAAAAGAAGTATGAGTTAATCCTAAACCAAGATATGCCTCCATGTTACCAAAAGTATAATCTGATTTTACAAATCCACCTATACGTTGAACATTAGCATCATAATCATATCCAAAAACATCACCTTCTTTTGCTATTCTGTTTGGATTGTTTAAATCACTTTGCAGTTGATCAGGATTATCAACATCACCTTGAGCAAACTTGTCTATGTCGTACCAAAATTCTCCACCTAATAAATCGTCAACCTCTTTAAAATGACGACCAACATAATTGGTATAATTAACATTTGCATGCAAATTAAGATCTTCATTAAATTCATAATTAAATTTCACATTAGCAGAAATCTGATTATGATCAATTCTTCGATTCTCAACCATATATTTCGAACGAATTCCAAAATAGTCATTTCCTTCTATTCCATCTAGGTCTTCAACAAGATAATATTCATCACTATTAGCTTGGTATAATCCATCCCAATCAACTTGTTGTTGAGTCCATCCTTCGTAATTTTCATCATTACGATTATAATAAGGAAGGTTTCTATAATAGTTTGGTCGTGGATCTGGTGCATCACCCCAGTTTAAAGCTGTATTTCCATCACGACCGAAAGAATAAGATACAGTTGTATTTAAATCCATTTTATCATTTATATCCCAAACGTGGCTTAACATGATATATGGTTTAAAATCATCGGCAACCCTTGCATTCCTTTTTTCGCCATCCTGATACCCCCAGTTCGCATTATAATAATTTGAACCAGCCAAATCATATGCCTCCTGAGTTGAACCTATTAATTTTCCTCTTTTATTTGGCGTAGCAAAAGCAGTTAAAGACAATGAATGTTTTTCGTTAAGCACTTTTTCTACTGCTAAAAACATTGCTTTTGCATCGTAAGTTGTACCATCAACATAACCTTCCTCTGCCCATCGATAAGACCCAGAAACTGTAAAAGCCCAACCATTATCCATTAATCCTGTAGAAGCTGTTGCCATTACACGATTCTTATAATTTGCCATCCGGTTCATATAAGAAACTTTTACTCCGGGTCTGTAGTCAGAAGCTGTTGTTAAAATATTAACTCCTCCTCCTAAAT
>JBHOSR010000173.1:0-2138 GCA_042584405.1 Bacteroidota bacterium | reverse complement strand
CAACAATTATGTCTATAAGAAATACAATAACTGAAGAAATCATTTTGCCATTAAGCGATTTGATACTTGGTCAATCCATCAACAAACATCTTAGATTTTTGCTTAAAAGTCAATATTGGACAAAAGATGAACTTGAATCATATCAAAACAAACAACTTAGAAAATTAATTACACATTCTTATAAGTATGTTAAATATTATCATGAATTATTTGACAAACTTGGGCTTAAACCTGAAGACATTAGAACAAAAGAAGATTTACACAAAATACCAATTTTAACTAAAGAGGATATTAAAAGAGAAGGTCTTGAAAATTTTACTTCAACAGCATTTTCAAAGAAAAGAATTGATAAAATTAGTTCAAGTGGATCAACTGGAGAACCACTGCAGTTTTATAAAACAAAACATTCTTCATCTTTTAATAAAGCAGCAGCAATTCGCGCATGGTACTGGCACGGATATCGATTAGGAGATAAATATGTTAAAATAAGTATGAATCCAAGAACATCATTTGTTAAGCAACTTCAGGACCGACTAAATAATTGCAAATATTTATCCTCAAATCAACTTGTTAGAAAAGAATTTCAAGAAATTGCTAATGAAATTAGTCGGTTTGATCCCAAAATTATACGTTGTTACCCTGTTCCTTTATTATTTCTTACTGCAATAATTAAAGATTTTGGAAACAAAATTGGGGATTCCCTGCTTGCAATAAATACAACGGGTAGTACTTTACATGATGATTCAAGAAACAAAATAGAAGAAGTCTTTAAAAGAAAAATATTCGACGGGTACAGTTGTGAAGGTGGTGCAATTTGTTCTCAATGCGAAACCCACGAGAATTATCACTTTGCAGAAGAATATGCAATAAGTGAGTTTATTGAAGATGATTACACGAAAGCAGATCCAGAACACCCCGTTAGACATATTACAACTGATTTACAAGATTATGCAACTCCATTTATAAGATACGATTCGCAAGATTACATTGTACTGGGGAATAATTCACCTTGTAGCTGTGGAAGAGCATATCAGAATATAAAAAAAATTAAAGGAAGAGATAGCGATATACTTTTAACTCCAAGTGGAAAATATTTAATCGTTGAAAATTTTGTTGCATACTTTCAATGGGTCGAGTCTGTTGAACAAATCCAAGTAGTTCAAAACAGTATTAATAGTATTGTAATCAATTTAGTTATAAATGAAAAATTCTCACAAAAGGTCCATGTAGAACTTTTAAATTATTGGAGAAAATATATTGGAAGTGATGTAAACCTCACTATTGAGCTTGTAAATGAAATTAAATTAACACCATCCGGAAAAAGAAGAACACTAATAAGGAATCCTGAAATTAAAATTAATTTATAATGGACATTAATGTTGTAAAGGCCGCAATTAAAGGTGTAGTAACATTTATTCCTTTTGTAAGTTTAATTATAAATATACACAAACGAAATAAACACAACCATAGTGGTAGCAACGCCCTTTTTTGTTATACTCTTTGGATGAAAATTATTACTTTTTTACAAAATAGCAATTGTCCAATACAATTTGAATCTATCGCAGAAATTGGATCTGGAGGGTCTCTAGGTTTAGGATTTTGTGCATTATTAACTGGTTCTAAAAAGTATACTATTTTAGAAATAGAGAAAAATTTCGATTCTAATAAAAACCTGCAACTTTTTGAAGAAATATTATCATTATTTAAAGCAAATACAAAAGTCCCTTCTAATAAACAGTTTGAGCAAATCAATATTAAAACAAATGATATAGAATATTATAACCGAATTATTGATCAGGTAGATCTTGGTAATTATTTAAGTGATAAACGAATAAGAGAAATAAGAGAAAATATTTTATTTAAAAGCTCGAACCTGATAGAATATAATTTTGATTGGGGAAAAAACCCGCCAATTAATGCACAATTTGATTTGTTATTTTCAAGAGCTGTAATGGAACACGTAAATTCTCCCAATCTGGTTTATAAAAATATCTATAACGTATTAAAATCTGGTGGAATTATGTTACATGATATTGAATTTCATTCGCATGGTATAACAAAGTCTTGGTATGGACATAATAAATTAAATATCATGTAACATAATTCCACCAGATTTTAATACGTTATAGATATTTTTA
>JBHOSR010000172.1:0-2148 GCA_042584405.1 Bacteroidota bacterium | reverse complement strand
TAACTATATTGCTTTTTTAAACGTATAACTTTTTTAAAAACATACTACCATGACAAATACAGACTTAGAAAAAGGAACACTTTTAAAAGTAGTTTTAGAAGCTAATTATGCTCTAGTAACTTATAATCCTGTTTTAAAAATAGGAAAAGTAGAATGGAAAGCAAAAGCTAGTTCAGAAGAATATCAAGGTACTATTATTGCACTAATAGAATATGCTGAGAAGCATCCGGTTCATTATTATTTATCAGATATTTCAAAGCAAAGTGTTGTTTCGCCAGAAGATAGAAAATGGTTTGAAAACATTATGGTTCCAAAGGCTATTGGAATGGGCTTAAAAAAGGCTGCAGTCGTATTTGATGGAAACGTTTTTAAAAAGTATTATATAAATATGATTATTCAGGTAACCGGTAAGTTAGGTCTACCTTTAAAAGTATTTAACAAAGAAGAAGAAGCTATTCAATGGTTTTTAAAAGACTAACATTCTAATTAATTTAATGATAAAAAACGTAGCAATATTTGCTACGTTTTTTTATATTATTTAGTATCATTTATTAATAAACATTCAGTATTATTTATTTTCAAGAATCCGGATTACATTTATTATAACCTCAAATATTTTTTCTTCATTCATTTGATTAACAGTACCACTAATCGAAATGTTTCTTTCCTTAAAATGCCACATAAATGATCCTGAAGCTCCTTGATGGCCTATAATAATGTCACGATTTGCAAACATCGGATGATCACATTCATCAAAAATATATTTAAAAATGCCATATCCATAAAATAGCTTATCTCCATATTTTTCGGTATTTATCCATTCGCGCATACGGTCAATTGTTTCAGGATTTTTGAAAATATCATTAGATAAAAAAGCCTGCATAAATTTATTTAAATCTTCACAAGTAGTTCTCATTCCGCCACCGGCCCAATCAGCTGATAAGGAAACCATATACGTGTAATCAAAATCACCTCTAAAACAATGCGATGGCCCACGTCCAGGAATACTTGGTCTTTCTTTTTCTCTGAATTGCCAATAGGTATGATCCATCCCTAAAGGATTAAATAGTATTTCTCTGCTTACATTCATTATATTGTCCTTAGTTACTTTTTCAATAATTAATCCAAGTAAAATATAACCCAAATCAGTATATTCCCAGCTTTCACCTGGTTTAAATGTAGCAGGATCGCTTTTTTTAGCAACTTGAATAAGCTCATATGGGTGCCATAAATGATCCTGGTTCTCCATCATAATACCGATAAATTCATCACTCCAAAAGCTGTTTAAACCGCTTGTATGGGTTAGTAAATGCTTAATTGTAATTTGCGGTACATAAGATTTTCCATCAATTGTATGCAAACCATCTAGCAAAGTATCTTCTATGTATTTATTTATAGGATCGTTAATATTCAGTTTGTTTTCTTCTTCAAGCAGCATTATTATCGTAGAAATAAGCATTTTAGTTGTACTTGCTCCAAAAAACTGATCATCAACATGCATTTTAATATTATTGGCAGGATCAGCTAATCCGCTTGCTATTTTATATATTTCATCGGGTGTTTGAACCAGAAAAACACTATTATAAATACTTGAGTCATTTATTATCAGCGAATCAAGAAAATATTGTAAATCTTCTTTAACTGAATTGTTGGATTGACCTATACACATATAATTCGTTGTGCAAACTAATAATCCGATTAATAATATTTTAATCCTTTTCATTTTTCTGAATTTTATAATTTAGAATAAAGATACGGCCTTAATAAATAATATAGTGGTCAAAAATTGCGAATTTTAGAAAGAAGAGAGAGTATTAAAATTGTGTTGGAGAAGTACCTGTTAATCGTTTAAAGCATTTCCTGAACGTTTCTGACGATTCAAAGCCACATTGCAAAGCAATAGTTAATAAGTCTGTTTTATTTTTCTTTAAAAGCTGCTTAGCCTTTAATATTCGATTTTTTAGAAGAAACTGATGTGGTGTACAACCAATTATTTGAGTAAATATCCTGAGAAAATGATATTCCGATATAGCTGCTATTTCTGCAAGTTCTTTTATTTTTAACTCCTTGTTATAGTTGTCTAATATATAGTATTTTGACTTTTGTATTCTTTTATATAATTCCTCCTTGAAAGTATATTGAGTAATC
>JBHOSR010000171.1:0-2156 GCA_042584405.1 Bacteroidota bacterium | reverse complement strand
ATTTTTTCATAGCAGTATATTAGAATTATATAAATTTATCTTTCAAAAATCAATCTACGGCCCTTTATTAATTCATTAAAATTACCATTTTCATAGACTAAATTTCCATTTACAAATGTATGTGTAACTCTAGATTTAAAGGATTGTCCTTCGAAAGGAGACCATTTGCATTTATATAATATATTATCTTTTTCTACATTCCAAGGCGAATCAAGGTCTACCAGAACTAAATCCGCCCAATAACCTTCTCTAATATATCCTCTATTTTTTAATTGGAATATATCGGCAGGAGTATGACACATTTTATTAACAACTTCGTTTAGTGATATTTTAGATTGATGAAATAATTCAAGCATAGCAACTAACGAATGTTGAACTAATGGCCCTCCTGAAGGAGCTTTAAAATAAGTGTTTGATTTTTCTTCTATGGTATGAGGAGCATGATCGGTTGCTATTACATCTATTTTATTGTTTTTTAATCCATTTAATAAAGCTTCTCTATCATTAATAGTTTTTATGGCTGGATTCCATTTTATTTTTGTTCCGAATTTTTCGTAGTCATCGCTTGAAAACCATAAATGATGCACACAGACTTCAGCTGTAATTCTTTTTTCTTTAGATGGTGTTATATTGTCAAAAAGTTCTAGCTCTTTTGCAGTACTTAAATGTAAAATGTGTAACCTCGAATTATATTTTTTTGCTAGTTTAACAGCTAGTGCTGACGATTTATAACAAGCATCTTCACTCCTTATAATTGGATGATATTTTATTGGTAAGTCCTCTCCAAATTCTCCTCTATATTGATTAATGTTTTTTTGAATTGTTTCTTCATCTTCGCAATGTATGGCAATTAATAGTGGTGATTCTGCAAATATTCTAGACAAGCTATCTATATTGTCTACCAGCATATTTCCAGTTGATGATCCCATAAATACTTTAACTCCACACACTCTTTTAGGATCAGTCTTTTTTATTTCATCAATATTTTCATTGGTAGCTCCTAAATAAAAGGAATAATTCGCCAATGATTTACTAGATGCATTAAGATATTTTTCCTCGAGTAGCTCTTGACTTGTTGCTTGTGGAACAGTATTGGGCATTTCCATAAAAGAAGTAATTCCTCCAGCAACTGCTGCTTTTGATTCTGAATAAATATCGCCCTTGTGAGTTAAACCAGGATCTCGAAAATGAACCTGATCATCAATTATACCAGGAAGAAGATATTTTCCTTTCCCATCAATAATGATTTGAGCATTGAACTTTTTTTGCTCATCAGTTTTTAAGATTTTTTTTATCTTGCCATCTTCTATCAATAATTCTCCACGAAACTGATCTCCTTCATTAACAATTGTAATATTTTTAATCAGTATACTATACATTATATTATAGGTGTTTATTTTTCAATTTTATATTTCCTGAAAAAACTTCTGAATTTCATTTTAATAACTCCCCAAACAGCCTCATTAAAAATACCTCCACTCATCTTTGAAACACCCTCTTGTCTTTCGGTAAAAATTATTGGTACTTCTATAATATTAAATCCAAACTTCCAAGTTGTAAACTTCATTTCAATTTGAAAAGCGTATCCTTTAAGTTTTATTTTATCAAGATTAATAACTTCAAGAACCTTTCTTTTATAGCATTTAAAGCCCGCTGTAGTATCCTGAATTTTCATTCTTGTTATAAATCTAACATAAATAGAAGCAAAGTATGACATTAAAATTCTTCCCATTGGCCAATTAATAACATTAACTCCAGAAATATATCTTGATCCAATCGCCAAATCTGCTCCTTTACTTTTACAGGCTTCATAAAGTTTGATTAAATCTTCCGGATTATGTGAAAAATCTGCATCCATTTCACATATATAATCATAGTTGTTTTTTAGTGCCCATTTAAAGCCTGTAATATATGCCGTGCCTAATCCAAGCTTGCCTTCTCTCTGCAATAAATGTAAATTATTAGAGAATTCATTCTGTAATGATTTAATAATATTAGCAGTTCCATCTGGAGAGTTGTCATCTATTATAAGAAGATCAAAAGAAACATGCAATGAAAAAACTTTTCTGATCATCCTTTCAATGTTCTCTTTCTCATTAAATGTAGGGATTATAACAAGCTTTTTTACTTCTTCCATATTGTAACTTGATTGTTCT
>JBHOSR010000170.1:0-2172 GCA_042584405.1 Bacteroidota bacterium | reverse complement strand
TTCGTAAACAAAAAAATTAGTTTTACGTAATAAATGATACCGTTTGTCAAAATTTAACGAAAAAAAATTACAAAGGTTTTATAATTTAACTAAATTAATTTTTCACATATAAAATTCTTCAGATGAAAAAGACTATATATCTAATCGCGTTGGCAACTTTATTATTTTGGATTTTTCCTCAAAATACTGTAAAGGGACAAACATATTTATATGAAGACTTTGAGACAGGATCTAAACCTGCAGGTTGGAGCTATATAAAATATGGGACTATAACAGAATGGCAATATCAAGATGGGGGCTATTCCACAACTGGAATGCCAGGTACAGGACATCCTCCTTATGCCAAAGAAGGCGTATACAATGCTATGTTCCATTTAGAAAGTTTTAGTGGAGAAAGAGTTAGACTTGTTACACCTGCAATTGATCTTGAATTTGGAATTAAACCAGAATTAGCTTTTTGGCATGCACAAGATGAAAGATTTACGTTTGCTCAATGGAGAAATGATGAGTTAAAAGTATTTTACAAAGAACATGAAGATAGCACATGGAAACAATTAGCTGAATATACTAATAAAGTTAATGTTTGGACAGAAAGAATTATTCAATTACCAGATAGTACTTTGTCTGGTACATATTATATTGCATTCGAAGGAAAAACAAATAATGGTTATGGAGTTTGTATAGATAGTGTTGCAGTTGTAGAAAAAGGATTAATACCCAAATATATTGAAAGTGTGGATGTTGCACAGGCCTCAACCGACTTTGTTGCTACGGAATCTAAGAATAATCCTATACTGCGTATTGATTTTGTAGTAAAAGGAAATGACGGTGTTATTACTCTAGACTCCTTAGTGGTTCAGTCCCTTAATACCGATGATTCAGATATTTCAACAAATGGTATTAAACTATTTGCCTCTGATGATAACCTGATGGTAAATGCGGTTCAAATTAATTCTGGTGTAAATTTTATTGATAGTATTGCTTCATTTATTAATATAAACAGGAGTCTTCCAACAGGGCTTTCTTCTGTTTGGATAACATATGATTTATCAGCCGATGCGAGTCATGATAAACATGAGCATTCTTTAGATGCTAAAATTATTGCTAATAATATTAAAATTAACGACTCATATTATCCTTTTATTGATAAATCGCCAGATGGTGACAGAACATTATTTGAATCAATTTTTTATGATGACTTTGAAACAGATAAAGGTTGGGAATATACAGGTGAATTTGAAAGAGCTGTACCTTTAGGTTTAGGTGGTGTAACTAAGGGATCTCCAGATCCAGATTATGCTGTCTCAGGTGACTATATCATTGGAACCGATCTCTCTGGACAAGGCTCTATATTAGGTGACTATGAAATGGATCTTACAGATCGAGAATATAAAGCTTCATCGCCATATTTAAATTGTAAATATTTTAAAGAAACTTATTTATATTTCAATCGCTGGTTTAATATGGATTCATACGATACGGCTACTATCGATTTTAATACAGTTAAAGCTGACAACTGGGAAGCTTACTGGTATAGCAGTGGAACTGCTATTAATAATCAGTGGTCACAGTTAAAATACAATACAGAAAATACAATAAGTAGGCAAGATAGTGTTAGGGTTAGATTCACATTAGGCCCAACAAATGATTTTTGGCAATATTCTGGTTGGAATATTGACAATGTTATTATTATAGGTAATTATATTGGTAGAGATGTTGCAATTACAGAATGGATTAGCCCACTTGGAGGATGTGGTTATTCTGATGAAGAATACGTAACCGTTAAAATAAAGAATTTCGCAGGAGAACCTATGGATGAACCATTACCCATTAGTTTTTCTTTTGATGGCGGATCAACAATATACTATGATACAATTACTACAGTCATCCCTGTTGATGATTCTTTGATATATATGATTGATAAGCCTATTGATTTATCTTCACCTGGATGGTATAATGATGTATATGCACAAACGCACTTAGCTGGCGATATTGAAACATTTCTTTATTTAATATAGTCGAAGGGCCTAAAGTGTACATATCACAATTACTTTTCGTCGCATTTATCAAATCTAAAAAAGTATTATTGAAAACAGAGGTTGATGAAAGAATTAAAGCATCAGCTTTGGCGACTTCTAGAATTTGAGAAGACATATCGGTTAACTTTGTATC
>JBHOSR010000169.1:0-2195 GCA_042584405.1 Bacteroidota bacterium | reverse complement strand
GCTGAAGAGTTCAAGGAACTGAAGAATTCTGAGAAAATTAAGTGGTACTTGAAACTTGAAAAACAAAACAATTTTAATAAGTTGCATGAATGGGAACTTACTTTTGAGGAGAATTTCGAAGGTAGTAGGTTGGACAAAGACAAGTGGATGACAGGTTATTACTGGGGTGAAAATTTATTGAAAGATAATTATGTGCAAATAAATGAGAAACAATTTTTTACAGAATCTAACATTGAAATTGTAAATAATAATTTAAACATTATTACTAAACAGGAAAAGGTTCAAGGTAAAGCCTGGGACCCTGACATGGGATTTTTACCAAAAGAGTTTGATTATACATCTGGTTTAATAAATACTGGGCAATACTTTAGGCAACAATATGGTCTATTTAAGGCCAAAATTAAAGTTAATCACTCCTATCCTATACATCATGCATTTTGGTTGTTGGGTGAAAAAATAACACCTGAAATTGATGTTTTTAAGTATGGAAAGAAATCTCCTGGCAAACTTGAAGTAGCAAATTACTGGAATGGTGATGGAAACGTTAAACATAATAAAAAATCCTTAGGTGGATTAAATTTCAGCAAGGATTACCTTATTTATTCACTGGAATGGACTAAAGAAAAGCTCACCTGGAAAATTAATGATGTTATATTATACGAACAAACCGAGGGAATTCCAGAAGAAGCAATGTATATTGTTCTGAGTTCGGGAATTAGTCAGGAAGGAAATCCTTCTGTTCCGTGCACAATGGAGGTTGATTGGGTAAGAGCTTATAAAAAGAACGAATAGAATTTATTAATCTTCAGTTTCCTTAAGTTTTCTTTGTATACGAGCTAAAGCTTCTTCCAGCGTTTCATCTGGACTAATATAGTTATATTCTCCCCAGAATTGATGATCATATTGATAGTTCTCATCAATAAATACGTCATAAGCAGAAATAGTTTCTATACGCTCGAAACGCCGTACATCAACAGTATCAATGGTATTGGAAGCAAACTCAAAAACGGTTTTGAATTCAGTTGAAAAGAGTTTCCTTTTGTATTTAACTTTAAATTCAAGCTCTCCGCGGGCAAGATTCATGTAATACTTATTGTTTAATTTCCTATAGTTAATAAGATATTTAACAGAGGTTGGTTTTACACGGGTGCCAAAAGTTTTTTTAACTACTAACCTATTTCCAATTTTATCAATTGCTTCAGGTGTTATATTAAATTCAATAGCTACTATAGCTAAATTATCGGTATTAATATAAATTTTTCCCTCAAATGAGTTCTCATCAAGATAATATCTAGGTTTAAATCCTATTACATATGCAGAACTATTATCAAAACTTACAATTTCTGCAATAGAATATGTAAAATCACTAAAATGTTCTTCTATTAAGAAATACGAAGGATTTTTAATCGCATCTAAATACAAACTTGCATATAAACCGCCTTTTAGTTTTAATGAAACCGTGTCAGCTTCCGAATAATAGTCGTTTTTGCGACTTTTAACCAGCTTTAATTGATCAGAATATAAGCCCCAGTATGGACTTTTATAAACCTCAATAACCGCTTCAGTAATTGCTGCTAAACTAGTTCTATTCATTACAATTTCTCGGTAAAAAGAAGTAATATAGTAAGGATCGGTGTAGTAATTCTCCTTTATCTTTTCAAGCGACTCTTTTAAAATTGTAGTTGCATTATCGCCTCTAATAACAACTTCTTGTATCTGAAAAAGATCTTCTTCTAAAAATATTTCATTTGTATAAAAGGATAACTGATTTACAGGAATATAAGTGTTTTTGTATCCAATATATGAAACTACTAATGTATCCATGAGGTTATCAACCGAAATTTTCAAATTAAATTTACCCTGTTCATTTGAAATAGAACCAATACTTTTACCTAGCAATGAAATATTTGCAAATGAAAGTGGTTCTTTTGATTTTTTATTATAAACTCCTCCTTTAATTTGCAGAAAACTGGGTATTTCCTTTAAACTAAGATTATTAGTTATGGTTTTTAAAAGATTTTTCTTTCGAATTATAATTTGCTTATCTGCAACGTAGTATGTTAGTGACGTATCATTTAATAGTTCTACTAATATATTACGAACTGATTCATTAATAAAATCAACTTTAATTACACTTCTTGAAGCTATTAAATCAGCATTATATGAAAACTCATAATTAATAATATCACCAAGTT
>JBHOSR010000168.1:0-2236 GCA_042584405.1 Bacteroidota bacterium | reverse complement strand
ATCCGGTAAGAACTCGAAGAAAGTACACACCAACTCTTGAAATAGAAAACTATGGTTTAGAGAGAGGTGATTTAACTATGACTTTTCAAGCAGGTAATAATATAGGAGTTGGACCAGCAACTCTACAAAAAATTATCGAACATTTAGAAACTACATATTGTCAGTCGATTGGTGCAGAATATATGTTTATTCGTGATCCTGAAATTATAAATTGGTTTCAAAACAAAATGGAGCCGGTTAAAAATATTCCCACTTTCAATGTTGAAGAAAGAAAACATATATTCTATCATTTAAACCATGCTGTTGGATTCGAAAATTTCATTCATAAAAAATTTATTGGACAAAAGCGATTCTCGCTTGAAGGAGCTGAATCTCTTATTCCAGCTCTCGATGCTGTTATTGAAAAAGGTGCTGAATTAGGAATTGAAGAATTTATAATAGGAATGTCGCATCGTGGTCGATTAAATGTTTTAGCTAATATACTTGAAAAACCTGCTGAAGATATTTTTGCCGAATATTTAGGAGAAGAATTCGATGATGAGATTGCACTTGGAGATGTAAAATACCATTTAGGATACGGAAATACAATTTCTACTGATAAAGGTAAAAAAGTACGATTAAACCTGGCACCTAATCCATCTCATTTAGAAGCTGTTGGGCCTGTTGTTCAAGGAATAGCAAAAGCAAAAATTTGGGGGAAATACAATCACGATTACAATAAACTTGCTTCAATAATAATTCATGGAGATGCTGCAATTGCTAGTCAGGGAGTAGTTTACGAAACTATTCAGATGTCACAACTAAAAGGGTATAGAACTGGTGGTACAATTCATTTAGTAATTAACAATCAGGTTGGATTTACAACAAATTATTTAGATGGCCGATCAAGTACTTACTGTACAGATATTGGAAAAGTTACGAAGTCTCCGATTTTCCATGTAAATGGAGATGATGCAGAAGCATTAATTTATACCATTAAATTGGCAATGGAATATCGCCATACTTTTCATACTGACGTTTTTATTGATATTCTTTGCTATAGAAAGCATGGACATAATGAAGGCGACGAACCAAGATTTACTCAACCTTTACTTTACAAAGAAATTGGTAAGCATCCTAACCCCAGGGACATTTATGCTAATTATTTAGTTGAAAACAATATTTATGAAAATGAAGAAATAGAAACCCTTAAACTTGATTATAACAATTACCTGGAAGAAAAACTGGAGCTAGCAAAAAAATCTAAGAAATTACATATTAAGCAGTTTCTTATTGAAGACTGGCAAAAATACCATCACGCAGAAAATGGAGAATTTGAAACTTCTCCAGAAACTGGTATTGATAAGAAAGTTATAAAAGCAGTTGCACATAAATTAAATCATCCTCCAAAAGATCTTAAATTCTTTAAAAAAGCGCAAAAGTTGCTCGATGATAGAAATAATATGATGAAGAATGAGAAACTAGATTGGGCAATGGCTGAACTACTTGCGTATGGTACACTTTTAGCCGAAGGTCATCCAGTTCGTTTGAGTGGTCAGGATTCGGAACGTGGTACTTTTTCACATAGACATTCCGCTTTAATCATTGAAGATACTGATCAAAAATACATCCCGTTAAAAAATATTGGTGATGATCAAGCTCCATTTCATGTTTTTAACTCTCCACTTTCTGAATATGCTGTTTTAGGATTTGAATATGGATATGCTCTTGCTGTTCCGGAAGGACTTACAATTTGGGAAGCACAGTTTGGCGATTTTAACAATGTTGCGCAGGTTATTATTGATCAATATATAAGTTCTGCTGAAGAAAAATGGGGTTTAATGAATGGTTTAACTTTATTTTTACCACATGGATACGAAGGTCAAGGACCAGAACATTCAAGTGCTCGAATTGAAAGATTTTTATCGCTATGTGCTAATAATAATATGCAAGTAGTTAATATTACAACACCTGCAAATTTCTTTCATGTACTACGCAGACAAGTTCACAGAGATTTTACGTTACCATTAATCGTGTTTACTCCAAAAAGTTTGTTACGACATCCCAAATGTATATCCTCACTTGACGATTTAGCTAAAGATAAATTTAATGAAGTTATTGACGATAAGGATGTAATAATTGATGAAGTTCGACGAGTAATTTTTTGCACCGGGAAGATTTACTATGATTTATTAGCAAAAAAAGAAGAATATAATGCCAATGATATTGCTTTAGTAAGAATAGAACAACTTTATCC
>JBHOSR010000167.1:0-2279 GCA_042584405.1 Bacteroidota bacterium | reverse complement strand
ATAAACTTTTTTCAGTTTTCTTGGGCATAATTTGTGAATACGCTTTGGCTGTATTAACCTGAATTTGTGGATATATTAACACAAGGTAATATCCGTTAAGGCTTAAATTGATTGCTTCAAGAACATTTCCTTTTTCAGTTGCATAAGCAGGTTGGTTAAGAATGAAAAAAGGACAATCACTACCAATACCTTCTGAATATTCAACAAGTTGCTTTTTATTTAAGTTAAGATTCATTAATGAATTGAGTGCGTTTAAAGTAAACGAAGCATCAGCTGAACCGCCACCTAAACCAGCTGCAAAAGGAATTATTTTGTGAAGATGAATATTTATTGCTGATAATGAGAAATTATTATTTAATAGTTGATAGGCTTTATAACAGAGATTACTTTCTGGTTTTTTATTATCAATACTTAAACCTGTATTTTCAAAATGAAACTTATCATTCGAAATATTTATCTCTAAAATATCTGATAATCCAATAGGATAGAAAATAGTCTCTATATTATGAAATCCATCAGGTCTCTTTTCAACAATATTTAATCCAATATTTATTTTAGCATTTGGGAATACTATCATATTGTTATGATGTAATAAATTACAAAGGTACTACTTTACTGTTAATCCTTAAATGAAATAATTTAATTAACAATTGTTAATAACTCTGGTTAAAAAATAATCCGAAAAGATAATATACAAAATGCTTAATTTGCTTCTTGTATTCTTACCTTTGGTTTCCCAAATTTAAAAGTACTGAAATGGCCGGAAATCCAAAAAGCGCACCAAAGAAGACCAATATAGACCAGATGCTTGATTATGGTAAATTACCACCTCAAGCAATAGATCTTGAAGAAGCAGTTTTGGGTGCAATTATGCTCGAAAAAGATGCAATAATTGCAGTTATGGATATTATTCGTTCTGAGAGTTTTTATAAAGAAGGACATCAGAAGATATTTAAAGCTGTTTTAGATTTATCACAAGCTTTGCAACCTATTGATATTTTAACTGTAACCGAAGAGCTAAGGAAAAGAAATGAGTTAGATATTATAGGCGGGCCATTTTATATTACTCAACTTGCAAGTAAAGTATCATCTGCTGCACATATTGAATACCACGCCAGGATAATAGCACAAAAACACATTCAACGCGAATTAATTCGGGTTTCTACTGAAATTCAGGGCCGAGCCTACGACGATAGTATCGATGTAAATGACTTAATTGATTTCTCGGAATCGGAATTATTTAAAGTTGCTGAAGGAAACATAAAGAAAGAGACAACTAAGATTAGTCTGATTATACAAGATGCAATTAGTCAAATTGAAGAAGCTTCAAAACGCGAAGATGGTTTAAGCGGTGTTCCTTCTGGTTACACTAAATTAGACAGAGTTACGTCAGGCTGGCAAAAATCTGATTTGGTTATTGTAGCAGCTCGTCCTTCAATGGGAAAAACCGCCTTTGTATTATCAATGACTCGTAATATGGCTGTTGATCATGGAAAGGGCGTTGCATTGTTTTCTCTTGAGATGTCATCGGTTCAATTAATTAATCGTTTAATTGTTGCAGAAACAGAACTTCCATCCGATAAAATTAGAAATGGACGATTAGAACCTTTCGAGTGGGAGCAATTAGAATATAAGATAAAACAATTAGTTGATGCAAATGTATATATTGACGATACTCCTGCAATTTCTGTATTTGAATTAAGAGCAAAGTGTCGTCGACTAATGAGTCAGCAAAATATCGACATTATTATAATTGACTATTTGCAGCTAATGACAGGTCCAACAGAGACTAAAGGAAACCGTGAGCAAGAAGTAAGTATGATTTCAAGGTCATTAAAAGCTATTGCAAAGGAGCTAAACGTACCTATAATAGCTCTTTCACAGTTAAATCGTTCTGTTGAAATGCGTTCTGGAACTAAACGTCCTCAATTGTCAGATTTACGAGAATCTGGTGCAATTGAACAAGATGCTGATATGGTTCTGTTTATTCACCGTCCTGAGAAATACGGATTTATTGAAGATGAAGAAGGAAACTCATTATTAGGTATGGCAGAAATTATATTAGCAAAACATAGAAATGGAGCGTTGGCAGATATTAAACTTAGGTTTAGAACAGAGTTGGCAAAATTCGAAGATTTGGAAGAAGAATTTATTGCAGATCTTCCAGTCGAGAATGATATAAATGGTGCCGCTAAAACTTTTGGCTCAAAAATGAACCAAGAAAAGAAATCTCTTAAAAAAGCTGATGATGATATTTTTGATTTAGGAAGTAATAAAAA
>JBHOSR010000166.1:0-2316 GCA_042584405.1 Bacteroidota bacterium | reverse complement strand
AGGTTATAGAGATGCAGAAATTGTTATTGATTCAATATATAAAGTTAGTTCAAAACGCATTGCAATTGACATGCATATTCATGAAGGGAATCAATACTTCTTTAGAGATATCGATTGGATTGGTAATACCAAATATACCAGTGATGTTCTAGGGAAAATGCTAAAGATAAAGAAGGGAGATCCATATGACACTGAATTATTAGACAACAGATTAACATTTGATGAGGATGCAGTTGGGAATTTATATTTAGACAATGGGTATTTATTTTTTAATGTTTCGCCTACAATTAGTAGGATTGAAAATGACTCTATTGATTTAGAAATGAGAATTTCTGAAGGTAAGAGAGTTAAGTTAAATAAAGTGATTATTCATGGTAATACTAAAACAAACGAACATATCGTTAGACGTGAACTGAGAACAAAACCAGGGGAATTATTTAGCAAGTCAGAAATAATGAGATCGCAAAGAGACTTGGCTCAGTTAGGATATTTTGATCCAGAACAGTTTGGAATTGAACCAACAAATATTAACCAAGCAGAAGGAAAAGTAGACCTGGAATATAGCGTAGTTGAAAAATCAACAGATCAACTTGAAGTATCTGGAGGTTGGGGTGCCAATATGTTTGTTGGTACATTAGGACTTAGATTTAGTAATTTTTCTGCTAGAAATATATTGAAAAAAGATGCATGGAAACCCATACCTTCAGGAGATGGTCAGACACTAGCTCTTAGAGCTCAAACAAATGGCAGATATTATTCATCGTATAGTATAAGTTTTATAGAACCATGGTTTGGTGGTAAAAAACCAAATTCTTTATCAGTATCGGCATATTATTCAATTCAAAAAACAACAAACTATTTTTATGAAGTTGGTGATGATTTTATGAAGATTTTTGGGGCCTCAGTAGGATTAGGACAAAGACTTAAATGGCCTGATGATTATTTTACCATTTCTAATTCTATTAATTATCAAAGATATGATTTGAATGATTGGCAAGGTTATTTTATTTTTAAAAATGGTACATCAAATAATATTAACTTATCAACTACATTTGCACGAAACTCAACAGATCAGATTATTTATCCAAGAAGAGGATCTAGCTTTGCCTTAACACTTCAGCTAACACCTCCTTATTCATTGTTTAAAAAGGATAAATTCTGGGAATTATCTGATGATGAATTAGCAGAAATTGAAGAAAGAAATCAAGAAATTGAGAATCGTAATAGTGAAGCTGGTCATATAGTTGATCCAAGGTCTACTATAATTCCGGCAGACGTTGAAATTTCAAGAAAATTCAGTTGGATAGAATATCATAAATGGAAATATAAAGGTTCGTGGTATCTTAAGGTATGGGACGATCTAGTTCTAGCAGCAAACTCTGAGTTTGGGTATTTAGGATATTATAATCAAGACATTGGTTATTCGCCTTTTGGTAAATTCGATTTGGGAGGTGATGGCATGTCGGGTTACAGTTTATATGGAATTGAAACTATTGCTTTAAGAGGTTATGAAAATAGTGCATTAACTCCAAAAGATGCTAGCTTAAATAAGCAAGGTAATGTATACGAAAAGATTAATTTTGAACTACGTTATCCAGTATCATTAAAGCCTCAAGCAACCATTTATGTGCTTGGTTTTATTGAAGCTGGAAATGCTTGGTCAAGTATAGAAAATTATAATCCATTTCAGGTTAAGAGATCAGCTGGATTAGGATTGAGAGCGTTTTTGCCAATGTTTGGTTTGTTAGGGATTGATTGGGGATATGGTTTTGATGATGTTATTAATCCTCTAACTCATGAGAATTTAGGCGGAAGTCATTTCCATTTCGTAATCGGACAACAGTTTTAAAAATTATATAATATGAAAGGAGTCCTTTTTGGTTTAGTTTTTGTTTGCATTGCATTTGTATCTGACGCTCAGAAATACGCATTTGTTGATACAGAATATATTCTAAATAATATACCAGCATATAAAGCAGCTCAGGATAAACTTAATCAGTTATCAGAAGACTGGCAAAAGGAAATAGAAGCTGAGTATGTAATTGTTGAAAAAATGTATAAAGATTATCAAGCAGAAAAAGTTTTGCTAACAAATGAAATGATAAAACAACGCGAAGCAGAAATAGCAGCAAAAGATAGATCAGTAAAAGAATTACAGAAAAGATTCTTTGGCCCAAATGGGGAATTATTTAAAAAGCGTCAAGAGCTTATTAAACCTATACAAGATGAAATTTATAATGTAATTAAGGATATTGCGGAATCAGGTAATTATGCTATAATTTTTGACACAGCAGCTGGAGCTACAATATTATTTAC
>JBHOSR010000165.1:0-2351 GCA_042584405.1 Bacteroidota bacterium | reverse complement strand
CTTTTAAACCTTATCTAAAATTAACAGTCAAAATTCCTTAATTGGGAGATTAAATACTTAAATATATTGATTAATTTTTATTATAATGATTCAAAAAATTCGGCTTCTGAAAAAGCATGCATTAGTTGCTCTGATATGTTTAATTAGTTCGACAATATTAACAGCACAGGAAAAATATAATTCATCACCATCAGAAATAAAAGAACTTCTTGCACTAACTAAAGCATATTATTCTTTTAACGATGAAATTATAAATGGATGTGTATATCCTTTACCTAATTCTAGAATTGAAGGACACCCCTATCTTAATGATCAGTGGACATTAGCAACCATTTATATAAACAACAAGAAATTCGAAAATCAGATCATTAAATTCGATCTTACAATTAATGATATCATATTAAAAGCGGAGCTTGAAAATGGAATTGAAAAATTAGTTAATCTTAACAAGTTTCAAGTTGATTCCTTTATTATTGGAACCTCATTATTTATTAATTCTATGATTCTTAATTCAGAAGAGAATAATACAACTTATTATGAGCAGATCTACAAGGGGAAATATTCTTTATATAAAAAGTATGATAAAATTTTTATAAAGGAGTATAACACTATAACACCTTATGGTAAGTTCTCAAACTTACGAACCGATATGCTGCTTTTTGCTAATAATGAGATACATAATGCAGATCGCAAGACTTCTTTTTTAGCTTCATTTGAAAAAAGTATGCAAAAAGAAATCAAATCTTACATGAATAAAAATAGTATAAACTACAAAAAAGCAACAGATCAACAATTGAAACAACTTATGAATTATTGCTCTGCTCTAACCACCAAATAACATGAAACCTAAATTTTTTATTTTTTATATTCTCCTTTCTTTTATTTTCAATCAATACTCAACTGGTCAGGATAAGAATATATATATTGAATCGCAAAAAACAACATGGGATGTTTTTTCAAAGAGTATTGAAGATCAATATAATGTACGATTTTTCTATTATAGAGACAGTATCCCAAATATTGATATTGTTGTGAATAATGATAGCACTTCCTTAGTTCAAGCACTTACAGAGAATTTTACAAAATATAATGTTCAGGTCTCTTATGATGGTATTGGGAATTACTTTTTATTCAAGAATTTCTCATTAACAACGAATGTTGAAAATATTTTTGAAAGTTCAAAACGATCATCTCGATTTGTATCTGATGTTGAATATGCAACTGCCGATGATGAATATCTAAAAACTTATCAAGATTTTATGTCGGAAAGTGTAGTAATTGGTACTAATGGTAACGGACATAAAAATGGTAAAGTTAAATTAAGCGGATATGTTACAAATTTAAGTGATGGTAGTACTATTCCACAAGCAAGATTAAAAATAAATGAAACTAACACAAATATAATTACCAATATTGATGGTTATTACGAAGTTCTTTTAAAACCTGGAGAATATACCCTTTCGGCTAATAGTTTAGGTATGTACGAAAAGAACTTTAAACTTTTAGTTAATTCAAGCGGGAAATTAAATATTCCCTTAAAAACAAAGTCTTTTCTACTCGAAGAAGCAGTGGTATCTGCAAACCGTAATCACAATGTTCGCAGCACATCAATGGGATTTGAAAAAATCTCGGCAAAAGCAATTAAAGAGCTCCCCGTTGTTTTGGGTGAACAGGATATTGTTAAAGTTGCTTTGTTATTACCTGGTGTGCAAACTATTGGAGAAGTTTCATCAGGATTTAATGTAAGAGGAAGTCCGGCCGATCAAAACATGTTTTATATTAATGAATTACCTATATATAACTCTTCACATTTATTTGGTTTATATACAACCTTTAATGCAGAAGCTATCGAAGAGTTCGATTTTTATAAAAACAATATTCCAATAGAATATGGAGGACATTTATCCTCTATTTTCAATATAAAAGCAAAGAAAGGAAAAACCGATAAATTCTCTGCGCGTGGTGGAATTGGTCCATTATCGAGTAGAGTTTTAGTTGAAGGACCAATACTAAAAGACAGTAGCAGTAGTTATTTAATTAGTTTCCGGTCAACTTATTCAGATTGGTTACTAAATCAAGTAGATAATTTTGATATCAAAAATAGTAAAGCTTCGTTTTATGATGCTTTAATAAATTTATCAACAAGAATAAATACTCAAAATAACATCGAACTTTTTGTATACGGTAGTGATGATCATTCTGATCTTGCTTTTGGAATTAAAAACAAATATACCAATATGGGTGCATCGATAAATTGGTCACATATTTTTAGTAAGAAATTAGTAAGTGATCTTAGTATTGTTAAAAGCCAGTATTCGTATAATATTGAAAGTTATGAGATAGCATATAAA
>JBHOSR010000164.1:0-2416 GCA_042584405.1 Bacteroidota bacterium | reverse complement strand
TCTTTTGGCAATATCTTTTTAATATAGCCTTCTACATCCAGCAAATCTTGTTCAGATTCTTCTTCCTTAATTTCTTTTTTTGCTGAGTCTTCAAAATGAATGTTTTCTTTTTGTGCATATTTTTCTTTTGGATCCTTTTTATAAGTGCCTAGAATTGATAGCGTAAAAAGAACAACTATTAATATGAATGCTACTATTAATAATAAATATAAGAATTGGAGGTTCTCAGAGATCTCATAATCTAATGTTATATTATGAATCTTACCAAAAAGTATAAAAAATATTACAAATTCTACGATTAGCGTAAAAAAAGCGATTATTTTATGTGTTTTGTTTACATTCATCAAATAACTATTATTATAGTTTTAATAAAAAACTAATAATTTGATCTGTTGAGAATATATGATCAACAGTTGTTAACTTAAGTGAAGCTTCAGTCATTGTTTTTACCTGACATTCAGCAGGATCTTGCACAATAGCCAGCCCTCCAACTTGTTTTAGTTTTTTTAGTCCATACGCACCATCACGATTTGCGCCAGATAAAATAATTCCTATTAATTTATCACGATATGCCTGCGCTGCAGTTTCAAATGTGAGATCAATTGAAGGTCGTGAATGATTAACAGGTTCTTCAGTTGATAACGCAATTCGTTTATTCAACTCTACATACATATGATAATTTGCTGGAGCAAGATAACCTTTACCAGGCTTTATGGTTTCTTTATCGTAAGGTTCAACAATAGGAATGGTTGATTTTATAGATAAAGCTTCGACAAAACCAGACCTTACATGTTTTAATCGATGTAAACTCAACAAAACAGGTAAAGGAAAATTTTTGGGTAATGAACTTAAAATTTTAGTTATTACCTGAAAACTACCTGCTGATCCTCCAATTACAACTGCTTTATACATTTATTTTAAGATAGTTTCTTTTTGTAAATACTTTCTTCCCTGTTAATTAAAGTAAAATCTTTTTCTGAGTTCCAATAATCAATTTTTTCATTGTTTCCAATAATTAAATGTCCACCTGGAACCAAACTATTATAAATAATTTTAACAAATCGTTCCTGCAAAATTTGATTGTAATAAATCATTTGATTGCGGAACAATACTAACTTAACCCCTTTAGGATAATCATCAAATATAATGCTTTGTTTTATAAATTTAGTATTCTCAATTAAAGTAGTATCCCAATACACTTTATCTTCATCATGCTTATAAAAATTACTCAATTCACTATCGTTAAATATACGTGTGAAATTAGCATCGTTAACTTCAATCTTTTTAGGATCAAATAAACCTTCCTTCGTTTTTCCCAAATCTAATTCACTTATACTAGATGCTATTAGTTGCACATTATTTAAAAGGTTTAAGTCTTTAAGTATTATTGCTGTTGAATATAGTTCTTCTCCAGAAGAAACCTCAGGAAACCATATTTTGAAATTAACTGCTCCTTTAACAACCTGAGGGAAGATCTCTTCTTTTAAAACTCGCCATAAAGAAGGGTCTCGAAACATTTCCGTATTTTCAACACACATTTCCTGCAGGAATATTTCGAAAAATTCTTTATCAGTTTCAATTTTTTGAATAAAACCATCCGCATCTTTTAAATTATGATTTACAATTACTCTTTCAACTCTACGCTTAAAAAAAGTAAGAGCATAATTTTTAAAATCATAATTGTAAACATCCTGCAATGTTTTAATTATATTTCGAGTATCTACTATGCCTAGTTCATATTTGTTCATTCTATAAAACTTTAAGCATCATTTATTTTTTTCGATATGCTTGCCCCTTTTTATCAAATCTTGATGTAATCTCACCAAGCATGGTTTCATGCATACCTAAAATTAAATAGCCGTTTGTATAAAGATGATCATGAAACAGCTTAAAAACTTTATTTTGTAAACTATATTTAAAGTAAATAATAACATTTCTGCATAAAATGAGATCAAATTTTGCGAAATACAAATTTCCTCCCTTAACTAAGTCATGTTGTCTGAAAATTGGTTTTTGTCGAAGAATATCATTCATTTGAATTGAATCTGATACTTTATCGATTTTGAAATACTTAGTATATTCAACATCATTATATTCATCGTAGTTATATGGATTTTCTTTTATTACTTTATCAAAATTATCAAGATACCCAATATTAAATCTGTATTTATAATTTCCTTTCTTGGCAGCTTCAAGCGCATCAGTATTTAAATCGCTAGCAAATATTTTGGCTTTTTCAAACAATCCTAGTTCATTTAATAAAATCATCATAGAGTACACTTCTTGGCCGGTTGAACAGCCAGCATGCCAGATGTTTATATTTTTGTTTTCGGTAAATTTAGGAAGGATTCTATATTTTAAAGTTTGCCAAATTTGGGGATCACGAAAAAGTTCTGTTGTATTTACAGTAATATCC
>JBHOSR010000163.1:0-2492 GCA_042584405.1 Bacteroidota bacterium | reverse complement strand
GTGCGGGATTTCGCCCTGTTTCATTATCACCCGTTAATAAAGTTTGAAGATAGTATAAAGTTTGAAAACCACCAAACCCCCGCATGTTTTATGACCCGATGTTATAAGTTGGGCGTAAGTAATACAAGCCTGTCAATTAAGCATTTAACTACCTATGAAAACTAAAAATTAGTATTAAGGTTGGGATTACTAATTGCTGGTAACAGCAAAATAGGGTTGGATTACAAACTTTTTGGTAAGCTTGTCTTACCAATGTGTTTGTAAAAGAGCAAGATTTTGTTTGATGATTTCATAAAAAAATAATACATTCACATGACTATATAAACAGGGACATTTATTAAAAAAACGATAATGAATATATTTTTCGGAAAAATTTCAAAAAAGGTAGATGTACAGCAAATTGAAGAAGGCTATTATTTATCTACTAAGGGTTCTACTTGGTTTGGAGAAATAGAAATTGGTGACTACGCCTATATTATTGGTGGAGATAAAATACAATTATGGAAAGCTCGTGAATGGGGAGAGAAAGAAGGTAAAGAATGTTTATGGTTTGATATATTAA
The DNA here is from genome assembly GCA_042584405.1 of Bacteroidota bacterium. Lineage (GTDB taxonomy): Bacteria > Bacteroidota > Bacteroidia > Bacteroidales > UBA12077 > UBA12077. Next base: position 1,930 of record JBHOSR010000163.1, on the reverse strand, counting down.
ATAAGGATTTAAAGATTCACTTAAATAAATTTACAGCTCTTGATTTTTTCAAATTGACTCCTTCTTTAATAGTTCTGACTTCTCGGTCTGCAAGAAATAGAGCATTTTTTAAACTTGACACAATTAAGGAATTATCTGTTAATTATATTACAGATTCAAACACTTATAAAAGATCTGACATTTATCGTAAAATAGTAATTCATGAGTCCAAAGAACAGATAATAGAAAATTCAATTGATGTTCAATTATATTATGAAGACAATAGTTTAAAACTCTATGAAGCTGAATTTTTTGATGATTCAGTCATTCAGAATTTCAGAGATAATCTCAAATTTGGAGGAAAGGGTGCAGTTAGAAAAGATAATGTAATTAAACTATTAAAAAGTAAAAACCTAAAACCTTCTGCTGAGTTTACAAATAGTGAAATATCTATGCGTAGCCTTTATGACACATTGTTTTGTGAGTATACAGAAAAGGAAAAATATTATCTTGTTGGAGCTTATTGGGATGGTTCTGAACCTGCCGACCAAACTAATAAATTTTTAAGTGAAAGTATTTGGAAAAATGGATATGATGATAAGTTTATAAGTGATGTTAATAAGGTTTCTGTTGGCAGCCACATTGCTATTAAAGCAGCCTTTACCAGAGAAAAAACAAAATCTGTAATGGCTATTAAAGCCAGAGGTATTGTCGTAAAAAATCACAATGACGGGAAAAATCTTGACGTTGAATGGGAAGAAGATTTTAATCCTTTTGAAGTCGATTTTTCAGGAGGATATTGGGCTACAATAAAAGAAGTAAAAAAACAAGACCATATAAATGCTATCTGGTTTAATACTCCAAATAATCTGATTGACGATAAAATTATTAATAAAATGAAGTTTCCATTAAACCAAATTCTATACGGTCCACCTGGCACAGGAAAAACCTATAAAACAGTACTTAAATCAGCCCAAATAGTTCAACCAGAAAAGAATATTGTTGACTATGATGATGCATTAAAACTATTTAATAAAAACCTTGGTAATAGAATTGAGTTTATAACCTTTCACCAGAGCTATAGTTATGAAGATTTTATTCAAGGACTCAGACCTGATGTTGAAACTAAAGGTCAATTAAGTTTTGAAAAAAAGGATGGGGTTTTTACTCGTATTGCAACTGATGCCTTATTTGAATATTACAAAAGATCAAGAAAATTAAAAGCAGAAAAGAAAGCTGATAAACTGAAAATTGATGAAAACGAAATATACTTAGATTATGTTGAGTACTTAAAGAATTTAGAATCCAAAGATTTTAAATCATCTACAGGTTCAATTATAAGCATAAGTGCTTTTACAAAAAATGACAATGTAGAATATAAACATCAAAACAGTAGTCGTTCATATTTAGTTTCAGGTAATAGGTTATTGAAATTGTTTGAGGTCTTTACAGATATTAAACAAATTAAAAATGTCCACACAGATATTCGAGATGCAATTGGTGGCTGTAATACTACAGTGTATTGGGTAGCTCTTAAGGAATTTATTACATTTTACAATAAGTATGACAAAAGTCCTGAAGTTGAACGGGACGAAGTTTATGAGGAAGTTAGTTATGATTCAAAGAAAAAACTTTTAGCAACTTTGGATTTAGATTCGCTACAAGAAATTTCTACAGAAGATGTACCTAATTATGTAATTATAATAGATGAAATAAACAGAGCAAATATTTCGAGGGTATTTGGTGAATTAATTACGCTAATTGAACCAGATAAACGTTCTCACGGTAAAATTCCATTGACTTGCACTTTACCTTCAGGGGAACAGTTTATTGTTCCTTCAAATTTACATTTAATTGGAACAATGAACACTGCTGATAAATCTATAGCTCTCTTGGATATTGCCTTACGACGTCGTTTTGAATTCGTTCCAATGTATCCTGATTATGAATT
>JBHOSR010000162.1:0-2536 GCA_042584405.1 Bacteroidota bacterium | reverse complement strand
AAAATAGTTAAATCGATTTTCTCATTTTCAAATTTTTCTACCAGTGATCTGAAAAAACCTATCATTACAATTTTCTTATACTTCTTAAAATTGATTTTATCAAAAATATCTATTGTTGTATCAAATTCATTTTGATAATTATATACTGCATTAAAGTAAGCATTTAAAACAATTCTATGCTGAATGTTTTTCAAATCGGGAATACGGATATCTTTAATATCAATATTTACATAATTATCCAATGTAGAGCAAACACCAATTCTTCCATTTTTAAGAACAACAGCAACATATTTTTCACCACAAACAATCTGATTTATACTTTGTAAATTAATTCCGTAATAGGTTCTTCCATTGATATATATCATCCAATTCTTAAATGTTCTACAAATTTACAATTAAAATTACATTTTATTTCATGAAATAATTATGATAAAATACTCATATTCACATATGTAATGAATTAGTGCTATCGATTTCCGATATGCATTGTATAACATATTGATTTAAGTCATTTTATACTTTCAATGCACACTATATTTTTATAATTTTGAAAGGCTAAATAACGAAATAAACTTAAAAGAAAACAGATATGGATATTCAGAAAATGAAAGATGCTCATAAGCTTTTAAAAGAGTGGAAATACGAGCTTCGTCCGATTGATAAGGGATATAACGATCGTACATTGTACATCAATGTTGGTTCTAAAGAAATTAAGGAAAAACCTGTATCACAGGAAATGAAAGAAAAATTCATTGGTGGTAAAGGATATGGCTTAAGACTTTTATGGGATGCTACAAAACCAGAAACAAAATGGAACGATCCTGAAAATGAAATTGTAATCGCAGGTGGACCAATTTGTGGTATTACACAATATTCTGGTACTGGTAAAGCATTAGTAGTATCTATATCTCCACAAACAGATTCAGTTATGGATTCAAATGTAGGTGGCCATTTTGGTCCTTTCTCAAAATTCGCTGGATTTGATGCTGTTGAGATTCAAGGTAAAGCAGACAAAGAAGTTATCGTTTTTCTTGATGGAGTAAACGGTAAAGTTGAAATATTAGAAGCTCCTGAAGAGCCAATCGATAGTCATGTTTTAGGCGAAGTATTACATGAAATGTATTCAGATGATGAAAAAGACAGAAAAAATGTTTCTGTAGTTTCTGCTGGTACAGCTGCTGATTACACTTTAATAGGTATGTTAAACTTTACTTTCTGGGATAACAAACGTAAACTTGTTCGGTTAAAACAAGCTGGTCGCGGTGGAATCGGAACTGTTTTCAGAGATAAAAAAATTAAGGCATTAGTTTGTAAGATTCCTGGTGTAAAAGGAAATTTGAACAATGTTGTTGATATGGACGCTATCATGGAACGTGGTAAGAGATTCAACAAAGAAATGCGTGAGTTGGATGACAAGCAGTGTGAAATGAAGAGTAAAGGTACTGCTCACCTTACTAACATTATGAACGATTATGATTTACTTCCTGTAAACAACTTCCAGTTTGGAAATCATCCTGATGCTGATAAAATTCACGGTGATGTGTGGAAATCATTCTTTACTCAGGGAGTACCTGATGGTTGCTGGATCGGTTGCAACATGTCTTGTGCAAAAGGCGTAGATAATTACGAATTAAGAACCGGACCTTATTCGGGCGACAAAGTTATTGTTGATGGACCTGAATATGAAACAACTTCATCAAATGGTTCTATCATGGGTATTTTTAATCCCGATTTTACAATCGAAACAAACTTTTATTGCGATACTTATGGTATTTGTACTATTACTTTCGGTACAATTATGGGATTTGTAATGGAATGTTACGAAAACGGAATTTTGAACGAAGAACGCACAGGTGGTTTAAAATTAAACTTTGGTAATGCAGATACTGCAATGGAAGTTTTACACCAAATGGGACGTGGCGAAGGATTCGGTTTAATCGCTGGTCAAGGGGTTCGTAAAATGAAACAAATGTTTGCTGAAAAAGGATGGGGCGATGCTCAATTCATGCAAGACATAGGAATGGAAAACAAAGGATTAGAATATTCTCAATACGTTTCTAAAGAATCATTAGCTCAGCAAGGTGGTTATGCAATGACTAACAAAGGTCCACAGCACGACGAAGCCTGGTTAATTTTCATGGATATGGTAAATAATCAGATTCCAACATTCGAGAAAAAAGCTGAAGCTTTACATTATTTCCCAATGTTCCGTACATGGTTCGGTTTAGCAGGTTTATGTAAACTTCCCTGGAACGATGTTGAACCAGAAAATAATGCTGAAACAGACGAACCTGCAAAAGTACCTGAGCATGTTGATAACTATGTTACAATATTTAAAGCTGTTACGGGATTAGATTTTGATAAAGAGGAAATGATTCGTCAATCGGAAAGGGTTTATAACTTCCAACGTATTTTCAATATCCGTCGTGGTTATGGTGTACGTAAAGATGATGCTCAGCCTTATCGTGCAGCAGGTCCTGTTACAGTAACAGAATATAAGTCAAAAGAAGAGTTCTACGATACAAAAATGAAAGAA
>JBHOSR010000161.1:0-2578 GCA_042584405.1 Bacteroidota bacterium | reverse complement strand
CCCATCATTAGGAGGTATTAAGTGATTTGTATAGACTTCAAATTTATTCTTTTCGAGAAGTTGAATTGTTTTTCCGAGTAAAAAGCCATTTTGAAAAACTCCACCTGAAAGTATTACCTTTTTAATTCCTGTATCTTTTTTCATTTGTATTACCAATTCGTTAATCACTTGTACTATTGTATTGTGAAATTTAGCTGATATTTTTGAAGATGGAGTAATTTTCAGGTCTTTAATAATTTCATTTAAAGTGGCATTGAAATTCACGATTCGATTTTTAATGTCATAAGGATAGTAATTTGTTTCCGATTTATCAATAATAGATTCCAAACGCATAGGTCCTTCAGCATCAAAAGAGTGTTTCGAGCACAAATTAAGTAAACAAGCCACTGTATCGAATAATCTTCCTGCACTTGATGTTAATGGAGAGTTAATATCTTTTCTGAGCATTTCATTTACTATCTCCATTTCTTTTTCTTCAATTACTTTAAAACATTCCAGGTTTTCTTTTTGATTAATTGAGTAATGATTTAAATAAGATAAGGCCATTCTCCATGGATTTTCAGCAGCGATGTCCCCTCCCGGCATTTTAATATAATCGAAATGTGCATAACGATCAAAAGTTTTAGTATCACCTATAAGAAATTCCCCTCCCCAGGTTTTTCCATCAGTACCGTATCCGGTACCATCAAAACTTACTCCAATAACTTTTTCACTAATATTAAACTCCGCCATACATGAAACTATATGAGCATGGTGATGCTGTACTCTTACAATAGGAATTTGATTTCCATTTATACTAACCTTTAAACTTTGAGCAAATTCTGTAGATAAATATTCGGGATGTAGATCGCATGAAATAATTTTAGGGGCAAACTTAAATATGTCAAAAAACTTGTTTACAGTTTCTTTATAAAAGGTAAATGTTTCATAATTCTTTAAATCACCTATATGCTGACTCACTATTGCTGAATTATTTTTACCAATACAAAAGCTATTCTTTAATTCAGCTCCTGCTGCAAAGATACCATCTACCTTTTTAGATAAATTAATTGGATTAGGAACGAAGCCTCGAGCTCTTCTAATGATTTGTTGCTCACCATTCACAGTTTTTAAAACCGAATCATCTAATGGATTTTCAATTTTTCTATTATGACTTACGAAAGCATTAACTCTATTATTTAGAATATCATAACCGAATTTATCGTCTGAAATTATAGGTTCTCCTGAATTATTAGCACTAGTATAAACTATTGCGTTAGTAGTAAGTTTTTCAAATAACAAATAGTGTAAGGGTAAATAAGGTAGTAGAGCTCCTATACTTTTTAATCCATAATTTACCGAAGAAGTTAATTCCTTTTTCTGGTCAAGTAAAATTATTGGTCGTCTCCACGATTCAACTAATTCCTTTTCTTTGTTATCAATGTTACAATACTCTTTTAATGCTTCTATATTTTTAAACATCACAGCAAAAGGTTTATTATCACGACCTTTAATTTCTCTCACCTGCGAAACAGACATATTATTATTTGCATCACAAATTTAAATTGCTCCTCAGAAATAAATTCATTGTCCTTTTTTACAAATTGCCCATCTCCCCAATATTTACCATCAAAAACTCGTGTTACGTATTCAATTTCCGGAAATTCATTTATTAAATAAGGTTTAGTTAATAATGACGACGAAGCCATTTTTACTTCATCGTCACCCCATTTAAAACTGGTATTTAATCTATAAATACGATCTCTATTTTTATGGAATTTATCGAAACTAACTTCATGAATAACAAAAAGTAATATTAAAAATGCGGAAGCAAGAGCAATACTCAAACCTAATAAGTTAATAAAAGGTAATGTGTATTTTGTGCGAAGGAAATCAATAGCAGCTGCAGTGGCTGTATTGCATGCCACAATAATAATCTTGCAATTTTTTGAAATTAAAAAATCAACCACCTGAGAAACTAAATTTATTATAGTTTCTTCTTTTTTAGGACCATAAGGACAATTAGCGTTATCAGCATAATATATTACAGATTCGTTTGGCAGAACTTTCACTAAATCCTTCCAAACGGATAATCCTCCAACTCCAGAATCAAAAATTCCAATAGGTTGATTTTTATTTTCCATTATAAAAAAAGACCATCTTTAAATGTTAAAGATGGTCAAAATTATTTAAATATATAATTTTATTCAATACCTAATTCTGTTTTAACTAAAGGTAATATATCAATGCTTAGGTCTGAAAAATACAATACTCCACCAGCACCAAGATCAAACACATAAGTAAAACCATTAGCTTTTGCTACTTTTTCAATAGCGTTTTGGGCTTTATCCATAATTGGTTGAAATAATTCAGCTTCTTTTTGCTGATAATCTTGTTGTGCAGTTGCTTGAAATTCCTGAACTCGACGTTGCATTTCTTGAATTTCAGTTTCCTTTGATTGTTTTACTAGATCAGAATAACTATCTTGCTTTTCAAGATAAGCATTTACCTTATTTTGATATTCAACTTGCATAGCTTCCATTTCATTTTGAAGCATCTGACTGTAATTTTGCAATTCAATTCTTGCACTATCTCTTTC
>JBHOSR010000160.1:0-2581 GCA_042584405.1 Bacteroidota bacterium | reverse complement strand
AACAAAGAAAAAAGAAGCAAAATCCTTGTTTTTTACATAGAATTCGTTGAACAACTTAACGAAGATAATATTTTGTCAGCAAACCACCAAAACCCCGCATTTTTGTTGAACACGTGTTAGCAAACGTTTTTATTTGAAATAAACAGATTTGTCTTTTAATTTTTCTTTAATTTCTATTTGTTCTTCTTTTGAAAACTTTTCTTTATCAAGATATAAATATTGCAATTCAGGTAATTCAAATAATGTTTCAGGAATATTACCTATCAGATTATTTTGCAGATGAAGTATCTTAAGTTTTTTTAATTGATTGATATTGACTGGTATTTCTGATATTTGGTTGTCATCTAAATTCAATGAAATCAGTCTATTTAGCTCTAAGATTCCTGTTGAAAATTCTGATAAATTGTTTTCTGATAATATCAGATATTCTAGTCTATCTAATTGCTTTATTGAATTGGGTACTGTTTTAATTTGATTTCTTGAAAGGTTTAAAGTCTGCAATGAATACATCTTTGCAATATCTTTAGGAATTTCAATAATCTTATTATGAAAAAATGTAACTTCTTGCAATTTATCAAGTTCTAAAAGTGAATGAGGAATCTTCTCAAATTGATTTTCATGTAAGATTAGTTTTCTTAAAGATTTTAATTCAGAGAATGACTCTGGCAGATCTACTAGTTGGTTATTCCATGCTTCTAATAATTCCAACTTTGAAGCTTTACCAATATTTACTGGTAATGTAGTTAACTCATTTGACGATAACCCTAAATATACAAGATTTGTTAATTTGTTAAAGTCAAATGTCAATTCTTTTAACCTATTACCTTGCAAATGCAATTTTTCAATACTTTCTAATTCTGAAAAGGAATCTGGTAGCTTATTTAAAAGATTACCTGAAAGCTCCAATGAAATCATATTATTAAGACTACCAATGTCAGGTGAGATTTTCTTAATCCTATTATCATTTGCACTCAAAATTAAAATTGAATCTAGCTTTGTAACACTATTAGGGAGTCTCTTTATGTTATTTTTGCTAACAAATAGTATCTTAAGCCTTTTAAGTTTTTTTATTCGACAAGGAATTCTCCTGATATTGTTTTCTGAAATATCTAGATATTGAATATTTCTTAATTTATAAATATCACTTGGTAATCTTTTTAAATTTTGCTTATCAAGTACAAGAATTACAATACTATCTTGGTTGTTTGAATTTATATCTTTTAGCTTATATGTCTTATTATTCCTATGGAATTTTCGAATTGTCCTAAAGTCAGTGTTTTGTGCGACAATACCAACATTAAAACTTATTAAAAGAACAAATAGAATTATTAATCTCATTATTAGTTTCAATTTAAAGTTTGTGGATTCAAGTATTCAACGCAACAAAAGTTAATTTTTCTCATTAGTTCAAAGTTAGTTTTTTCTTTTTAAAAACCTTGATTTTTTTAGAAGGCTTTTAAAAAGAAAAAAGAGTTAATTGTATTCTAGAGCCATCATTTCAGATGGCGTTTTAAATCCTAATACTTTCCTTGGACGATTATTTAAGTTGTATTCAACTTCTTTTAACTGCCTTTCGGTTACTTCATTAAAGTTTGTCCCTTTGGAAAAGTAACGACGTATCAAACCATTTGTATTCTCATTCGTACCACGTTCCCAAGACGAATATGGATGGGCAAAATAAACCTGTATTCCAGTTTGTTTTGTTAAAAGTTTATGTTGAGCCATCTCTATTCCATTATCATAGGTCAGCGTCTTTTTGAACATATCATCAAGCTTATTTAATTCTCTTACAAAACCTTTCCTTACTGTTGATGACTTGCGATTTTGCAACTTGACGATATAAGTGTAACGTGCTTTTCTTTCAACCAAAGTTCCTATGGCACTGGATTGTCTTACACCTATCATCAGATCTCCTTCCCAATGACCTATTTCTTTCCTTGTTTCAACCTGTTTTGGACGTTCATCTATACTTACCTGGTCTTTGATCCTTATTCGTCGTTTTTGACTCCCTTTAAGTGTTCTACGACGTGTTTTATGATAAGGTAATAAAGCTATGAGTTTGCGATTTAAACGTGCCTGTCTGTGAGAATAAATATGCTTATAAATAGCTTCGTGAGAAATACTCATTACCGGATCATTCGGATAATCCAGTTTGATACGTCCGGAAATCTGCTCCGGAGACCACCCTTTCAAGAGACTCTTATAGACATAAAATTTTAATCTTCCATAAGTACCAATTTTATCCAGATTACGCTTGTTTAAATAATCGTCTTTAGCATACCAATTCGCTAAATCAGCATCGTACCTTTCTCCAGGGTTTCGAACCCATTTATTTATTTCTCGTGTTAATGTAGATCTGGAACGTTTAAGTTTTTTGGCTATAAAAGATTTGGATTTTTTTTCATCTAATAAAGTCTCAATAATGACTCGCTCTTTTAGACTTAATCTTTTATACTTTTTTTCTTCCATACAACAAATCTATAATTTTTGATTTGTTGCGTTGAGTTATTGAATTCTGAGTTTGCTTGTCTCGTGCTAAAATAGGTTGACCTTTTTTAGCAGTTTTTTGTTAAAGATAATT
>JBHOSR010000159.1:0-2622 GCA_042584405.1 Bacteroidota bacterium | reverse complement strand
CTAATCTCATGAGCATAGCGAATAAACCCGCACTATTGTTAACACGGGACCGTTACAGGTAAATTTTTTTGTATGAAAACACTTATAACATTTTTAGTATTGCTATTCGGAATTTCTTGCTTTGGACAAGAGATAATTGAAATGGATATACAACTTGACAGTGAAGAATCAGAATATCTTAACAAAGATGTTATTGAAGAGTTGAGTGAAATTGTTTTAAACTATTATGACAATTGGATAATTACCAAGACTGGTATGGCTAATGTTGAAAAAGCCTATCATTCGTTTTTTGACAGTGTTGTACAAAGTGAAGATCATATTCAATTTATGAACAAGTTAAAAATGAATCAAAATGAACTAGACAGCTTGATAGTTTTATGTGTTGAAAAAGGAATTTTCACATCTGTATGGTTTATTAGTCCAATGTTACCAACCTCTGAAGAGAAAGCTTATATGAGTCATCAATTAATGTATAATACAGACGCTTTGTATTGGCAGTTTGTAAAAAGAGAATCTAAAAACAATAAATCACTTAAAGCCTATAAGGAGAATTTTGAAATGGCTGGAGACATTGTACCAACCATGAGATTCAGTTTTCCTTCAACACATAAAAGTTACGATTTCTCCAAAGACAGTAATCGTCTGATATTTGCAATGCATTTTATTACTGTTAGTTATGTGCAATATTACAAAAAAATCAACCTGTAACAGCGGGTCAGCATAAATGCGGGGGTTTGGTGGGTTCTTGTGGTTTTACTATATTTGTTTCAGTGTCAACGGGTGACACTGAAACACGGCGGCAATCCCGCACTCAATGCTACCCGCGGACCGTTACCACCCATAATAATTCAAAAAAATGCTAAAGAAAGGATACTTAAAACCAAGATTAACAATTGAAACTATCGGGAAAAGAAATTTCTGGTATGGAATTTTGCTATGGTTTTTAGCATCAAATATTATTTGTTTAGGAAGTAATTTTCTTAGAGAAATTATGAGATTAACCTCGTGGGGTTTTGAAGGAGACTTATTTATGAGAAGTGCTGAAAACTTTTATAAATTCGACTTATTCTTTTCATTCTTATCTACAACTGTAGCATTTGGACTAACGATTTACTTCTGGAATATTCAGATAAAATATCGAAAAAAAAGACATCATATTCGTTATGCTTCCTATGTAGCGATTATGTATTTGTTTTTACCATTAACAATAATAACTCGTTTCGGTACAACTCTGTATTTTATTATCTATAACATGGAAAGCGAAGAAAAGAGTTTGGCTCTTATGGATAATTTCGGATATATTTTTCTTCTAATTCCAATTTACATATTCTTTAATTTCTGGAATTCTACTGTTTTTGTATTTAGAACAAGATACTGGGTGCTTATTTCAGCAGTTATCATTGTTTTTTCTTCCTTGTTGTTTAACAAGTTTTTATCCATAGATAAAGAAATTGCAAATTCAATTTATTACAAAAGGTACTCTGTTGAAAGAAACTTTGTTGACAGTCAATCCGAAATTGCTAAAATATATGAAATTGAATTTAGTCCTGAAGCAATAAAGGCTTTAAAAAAGCGTCATGCAAATTCAACTTTATATTTAATGAATGAATCAAAGAGAGCATTTAATACTAAGGATAAAGTTGCTTTGGAATTTTTGTTCCTGGAAAAAATTATAATTCACAATCTACATAAAACTCAAAGATATTATAGTACAAGAAGGTATCCTGTTGAAATTTTTGGTGAGAGAAATTGGCATTTTGCAATGCCTGAACAAATCTACTATCAAATCATGCAATATGATAATCCTGAGTGTATTGAAGTAACATTGCTATTTGATATTTTAAATGAACAAATCGAATTATTTAATACACCTGACTGGGGAGAAGTTAATTTTGAAGAAATGTCAAGGTACGAGACACGTAGGTTTTATTTCGGAAGAAACTTATTCTATTCAACTGAGACAATTCTTTCAAGATTGATTCAGGTTCGAGACAAACTATATGAGAATGAAAAGTATTCTGAATATCGAGAATTACTTCCAGAGTTAGAATTTAGGGAAACAAGAAGACAAGAATGGATAGAACTCAAATTATGACGGGTGGTAACACGCGTTCAACAAAAATGCGGGGTTTTGTATTTTAGCATAGTTTCTTTACTTTTATGTTTCATTATCAACGGGTGATAATGAAACAAGGCGGCAAACCCGCACTATTGTTAACGCGGGACCGTTACCAATAATTACATTAATTTTTTTTTGATATGGATGTAGCAAAATTTTTCATTCCAATTGATAATCCAAAGAGTTTATTTGACCAGCATTTAAAATTGGAAAATAATTTTAGAATATTCTTTTCTGGAGCTTTTGGTATTGGAAAAACTTTCTTTTTGAAGAAGTACTTTTCTGAGAATAAAAGCTATTTACCAATACATATATTTCCAATAAACTATCATATTAATACGAATGAAGATATATTTGAATTAATTAAGTATGACATTCTGCTTGAATTAGTTTCACTTGGTTGGTTAGATAATGAAAATGATTTAAGTAAATCTGTTGCTCTACAAGAATATTTATTGAGCAATGGTATGGGGCTGGTAAAATTACTTGAAAATATTCCAAAG
>JBHOSR010000158.1:0-2656 GCA_042584405.1 Bacteroidota bacterium | reverse complement strand
ACTTAATGTGCATAGACCTTACGTCTTAAAAATATATTTTAATAAACGATAAGATAAAGACAATAGTTACTATCGAAAATAAAACAAGAACCCCAAGGTCAATATTAATTGCTGAAATAAATTTACCTTTAATAGAAAAAAATATTTTTTTCATTTTGTTCTTATTATATTATTATCACCGCTAAAATAGATTTATTAACTCATCTTAAGTTTATGACTTTTTTATCGTATGCATTTAATAAATTAACGTAGCTTATTTTAAAATTAACGTATTTATAAATAATTTTACTTAGAAATACTGATTGTTCATTATCGAACATGGCTTGTTTCATAATCGTTCACCTTATTTAAGAAAACACGAAACGCTAAAGAAGTTAAATAACTGTTAAACTTAAACTTATACTATATGGCACAATATATGATAATTAGAAAACGAATTTATGTTGAATGGAAAAATAACTATATAAATATGAAATTTGTTAGAATAATTGCATCTACTTCTCTCGCTCTTATATTTTCAATATCCTTAAATGCACAAAAGGTGTGGTCCCTAGAAGATTGTATTAATTATGCGATTGAAAATAATATTACTGTAAAGAGGCAAGAATTAACCGCAGAGTCAGCTGAAAAAAGTTATTTTCAGTCTAAAATGGAATTATTACCTAATTTAAATGCTAATGGCCAACACTATTATAATTCTGGAAAAACATTAAATCAGGAAAGCTATACTTATGTTGAAGATGCATTCCAAGGTGGTGATATAAATCTTGCTTCAGAGTTAGTAATCTTCAATGGATTACAAAATTTCAACAATATACAAAAAAGCAAACTCGATTTAATGGCACAGTTAGAAATTGTTGAAAAAGCAAAGAATGATCTTACTTTAAATGTATCAACAGCTTATTTGCAAATTCTTTTAAGCAAAGAATTAAGAGATAATGCTCAACAACAGCTTGATGTAACTTTAGATCAAATCGAAAAAACTAAAAGACTAGTTGAAATTGGAAATGCAGCAAAAGGGGATTTATTATTGATAAAATCTCAGGCTGCATCAGAAAAAGCGGCTTTAACAGATGCAGAAAATAATTTAAAAATTGCTTATCTTGATCTTTCACAACTGCTTAACCTAGAAGATCCTGAAGAATTCGAAATTCTTTTCCCTGTAATTCCAGACATTACTTTAATAGATGAAATCTCAAATATAAATACTGTTTACAGTGAAGCCTTAGAATTTTTGCCAGAAATTAGAAGTGCAGAACTAAGTGTTGAAAGTAGTAAAAAAGGATTAAGTATTGCAAAAGGAGGAATTAGTCCATCCCTTGCAGTTGGTTATAGATATGGTTCAAGATATAATGAGCTTTCAAATAAAATAATTGGTGAAACAGGTAATTATATACAATCACCAGAAGTTTCAGGTATAACTGCAGGTGGAGAAGATGTATATGCTGTTTTCCGGGAAATAGAATTAGCCTCGTCATACCCATACTTTGAACAAATAAATGATAATGCAAGTCACTTTATTTATGTTGGTATGCAAATTCCTCTTTTTAATAAATGGAGAAATGCTAACGCGATTAGTCAGGCTAAAATAAACTTATCTGATTCAAGATTGAATCTTGATTTACAGAAACAAAATTTGTATAAAAGTATTCAACAAGCAAGGACACAGGCCATTGCAGCATTAGATAGATATAAAGCTAATTTAGAAGCAGTTGAATCAATGGAAGAAGCATTTAGGTATACCGAACAAAAATATCAGGTTGGTTTAGTTGATATTTTAGAATATAAAACAGCAAAAAACCAATTAAATCAAACTAAATCTGATTTAGCACAAGCAAAATATCAATATATATTTAGAACTAAAATATTAGAATTTTATAGAGGAGAGCAAATAAAACTATAAACGAAATCATCTTCAAGGTAAATTTTTTAGAGGTTAATTAAATATTCATTCATTCATTGATTTATTTATAGTTTAGGATTAGTAGTTGGTTTTTTCATTCAAGTTTGCTTTTCTTTCGAGTCCGGGTGCCAGCCCGGACTTTTTATATAATAAAAAAAGGAGCCTTTAGCTCCCAAACATTTTAAGTATAAATTAAATTACTTTTTCTAAGCATTTGAAAGGCTCTTTTTGCTTTGGATAAAGAATCTCTCCTGTAAGCGCATATCCTTTACTTTCATATAATCGAATTAGATGTTCACTTGAACTTGCAACATCTATTCTGATTGATTTATAATTATTTTCCTTAGCATACTTTTCAGCAAATTCCATAAGTAATTTGCCAATTCCTTTTTTCTGCCATGTTGGAAAAACTGCTATTCGATGTATAACAATATATTTATCCGATTTATTATTCCATTCAACTGTATCAAATACTGATTCCTGCTGTTCATCAAATGTAATAGTACCAATACAAACTCCTTTATGTTTAATAATATATAATGTATTATTCTCAACTTCACGAAGTAGTCTAAAATAATCTGGGTAAGACTGATTCCATTGATATACACTATTTTTGTTAAAATCTTCGATGCAATGTTGCAGTAAGTACATTACTTCTAATATATTTCCGGGGATTGCTTTTTCTACTTGCATGCTAAATAGAGAATATTAATATCAAATATTAACAAATGTAATCAATTATTTAAATCTTAC
>JBHOSR010000157.1:0-2697 GCA_042584405.1 Bacteroidota bacterium | reverse complement strand
CAATAGGCAATAAGAATGTAGACGCACCAGCTGGGAGTGTTTTACAGTACCACTGGGTATTAAAGACTAATGGTATTTCTGGCTTTAGTGCTGATGTTGAAATGACATACTACGAATCGGATGTTTATGTTGAAGCGCCATATAATGTATCAGATTATATCACTGCAAGATTATTAAATGATGGCTCAGGTAGCTGGAATAAATATACCTCTGATGATTTTGACGAAAGTAATCAGCTATTGAAATTTGCTTTTACTAATGTTGATGATGAAGAAATAGAAGGTGATTATACTGCAGGTATTGATGATGCAATTCCAGATCAGGTTCCATTTTATGAAACGAATCAATCAGGTAGTTGGACTAATGGTGCTATTTGGACTCCAAATGTTTCTGGAGGACCACAAGGAGCAATGGTTCTAATAAATGCTGACGATACGGTTTATATGCCATCTAATTTCCAAAAATCATATATTACAACCATTGATGGTAGAGCAGAAGTGGACAGTACATTTGGTCACAGGCTGGGTGAAGTTGACGGAACAGGAACCCTTTATACTAAGAGGGCAAGTTTGCCTGCTGGTGATTATACCGATTTCTTTTCTTCATCAGGAGGTACATTAGAATATGGTGGTATAGGTCCGGATTATGATATTTTAGCAAGCTTTAGCTATGTAAATAATTTAAAGTTAAGTGGAACTGGAGAACGAAGATTCCCTAACCAGGATATTACTTTATTAGGAGATTTAATAATAGATGGAGAAGATGCCACTTTAGAAGTTATCAATGACCACGATCAAAAAATTACGATAGAAGGAGATATAAGTTTTGTTACAGGATCATTCGATGCTGGTTCAGGAGCTAGTGCTATTGTTGAGATGAATGGATCCGCAGCACAAACAATAACAGGTAGCTTCACTGGAACAGATGAATTTTACCATTTTACAATAAATAATTCAAATGGAGTAAATTTAAGCGGACCAATAGATATAAACGGAGATTTAACCTTTACTTCGGGTATAATAACTTCTTCGGCTGCAAATATACTTTCTATTACTAATATTGCATCAACAGTTAGCGGATATGGTTCTTCAAATTATGTTGATGGTCCTATGCGAAAACTTTTGTCAAATGGTTCAACCTTTGAATTTCCTGTTGGAGACGCATCCAGATATGGCTTAGTTGAGGTAGTAAGCACTAATACATCAGGATCACAATATTGGGAGGCTGAGTATTACAATGCTAATCCACATGCCTCTTACGATACTTCAAGTCGATTAGCGCCATTAGAAATGGTAAGTGGTAATGAGTACTGGAGAATTGAAGGTCCTGCTGCTGGAACAAGAGAATCTGGGGTAAAAATAAGATGGGATGCAAACAGCATATTACCTGCAATGACCGATGACAGACCCAATAATTTACATATTGCGGAATGGATTGGAGGAGGTACTGACGAATGGCAATCTGTTGGTTCTGGCCCTGCAAATATTGTTGATAATGGTATAAATGACGGAACTATTAAAACAAGTGCTGCTGTTGCACTAGATGAGCATTACTTTACCATTGGTACCGAAGAGTCTACACCCTTACCAACAGCGGGATTTTTAACATTAGACACCACAATTTGTGATGGTGCTACCGTTGGATTAAGAGTTCAGTTAACAGGTGATCCAAACTGGACAATATATGTTTGGGATGGTACATCAACAAATACATATGCGGCCATTGCTACGAGTCCTTATTCATTCGATGTATCACCAGGAGTAACTACTACTTATACTATTGATAGTGTTTCTGATAATACACCTATAACAACAGGAGCAACTATATTTGGTAGTCCAGTAATTGTTACTGTAACTGATCTGCCAGCACTTCAAACAGTTAATGGAGGCGGTGGATATTGTGCAGGTGGAGCTGGAGTAGCGGTAGGATTAGATGGATCGGAAGCAGGAATGACATATGAATTATATCTAGGTGGTGTCCCAACGGGAAGTACTGTGGCGGGAAGTGGAGCAGCTGTATCTTTTGGTAATCAGACTGCTGCAGGTACATATACCGTTGAAGCAACAAATGATGCAAATACGAATTGTACACAAACTATGACAGGAAATGCAGTTGTTACTATAAATCCATTGCCAGTTGCAAGCATTGTTGCTACAGCAGCAGTAGATACAGTTTGTGATGGTACAAATACAGAACTTACCGTAACTGTTACAATTGGTGCAGCACCATTTGATATAACTGTTTCTGATGGTACTGATAGTGATAATACGCCAGCATATACTCCACCACCTGATTGGACTTTTAATCCGGGAACAGCCCCTGTATATGATGGTACACCTGGAGGAAAAACAACATACACATATACCATTACAACAATTACAGATAATAATGGTTGTACTGATACGAATCTGGATACTGTTGATGTAGTAGTAGTTAAGGAACCAGTAACAGGGAATGTATTTGCAAATCCAAATTAAGGGAGGATAAGAATTAAATAGCAAAAATAAAATAGACAAACTGTTAATAAAATGAGATAAAACTAAACCTGAATAAATTGAATTGGATATCAGGTTGTTATATAGAATAAAAAAAGAACGTATAAATTGAATTATATATCTTGTTAAACTAAAACTGAAGTATATTAACATAAATAACAGATTTTTTTACAAAAACAGTTTTGTTATTAATCGTTTAAAA
>JBHOSR010000156.1:0-2704 GCA_042584405.1 Bacteroidota bacterium | reverse complement strand
GGGACTGGAAAGTAAGGCGGGGGAATCCCACGCGTAGCTTACCCGAGGACCGTTATGCACAATGCCTCAATTAATTCGTGCTAAATGACAGAAATAATTTTAAATAAGAACTTTCAAGACTGGAACTTACTAATTCAAGAATTAGAAAAGAATAAAACTGAATCTAAAATATACAGGGGACAATCAAATTATTTTGACCCTCATAAAAAAAAGTTTCATAAATGGAATATTGAATCTTCATTCAATAGATTCTATGGTATTAATTTTTATAATTTCAGAACGTTTCTTTTTCAACAGTTAAATAATGTATTATTTCAAAAGTCCTATGAAAGTTATTCTTATAAAGAAATGAAACTTTTAATTGATGCTGGACAATTAGAAAGACTTTATTATTTACAGCATTATGGTATCCCAACTTGTTTCATAGACTTCACGAAAAATCCTTTAATTGCAAGTTATTTTGCTATTACTTCTGTGAAAGGCGATAATGCAGGAGTTGAAGATGATGATGGAAATATTCAAATTTATCCTAATGACTGTTTTGTAACCATTTATGAAATTGACTTTAAAATGTTAATGAAATTAGGTGTTAAAACAATTCAAGAAAACGATTTCCCTAAAAATTATGACAAATTTAATATTGCAAGTAATTATATAGGTTTAGACTTGAATCCTGCTGAAAATTGTTCCAACATTGACAAAATCCATAATTTACAAAAGCAAGAGAGTTGTTTTATACTTTATGATAATTTCGGCTCTACTTTAAACTTTGAAACATTTATTAATAGTCTTATTAGAAGAAAATCAATAAGTTTAGAAAAGCCAATTATAACTGCTTATCATCTTGATTATAATGGTATTTTTAAAAGGTTAGAATATAATAACAAAAAAACAACTCTTTTTAGATTCCTAGAAATGGAAAAATTCACTGGGAAATATTTATTTGATGACATTCAAGGACTAAAATATGATTTTAATTATTTTCATCACTAATTTCGACACAGTGCATAACATGTGTTATGTATAATACCAATTAACCAAACTGAAAATGAAATACTTACTGACGATTCTAAGTTTTTTAGTTTTTACAACTGCATTTGGACAGAAAAATACAAAAAGAAATCTTGTTAAGGAACTTGCAGAAAACGGTGGTCAATTGATAATTTTTGTAAATTATTCGATTGGAGAAGCGAATTATTCTGAGCAGTTTATTATAGTTGAAAAGATTGATAGTTTATTACAAGCGAGAATTCATATTGATACAGCGTCCTATTTTAATAAATTTAAAAATTTCGGCTGGTCTGATACGGTATTGCTAATTGACAATAAATCTCTTAAAAATTTCATTGAACTAGAGAAACATATATTTAAAAAGGGAATTAAGCCAACGTATAATTGTGACGGCGATAATGGTCGAATAGTTCACAATATGACAAGTT
The DNA here is from genome assembly GCA_042584405.1 of Bacteroidota bacterium. Lineage (GTDB taxonomy): Bacteria > Bacteroidota > Bacteroidia > Bacteroidales > UBA12077 > UBA12077. The sequence goes on along the minus strand of JBHOSR010000156.1, from coordinate 1,265 downwards.
TATTATTTCTGTATGACAGTAAAAAACTAACTGATAGTAAGAATATTCAAATTGACTCATTATCAAGATCCTTAAGCAAAAATATCACAAAGTCCACAAAAATGAAATCTTTAAATATCTCAGGTGGATTCGTGAGCATGAGAGACGAGTTGATAAACCTTGGATTAGAATTCAAGCGTTGTAAAACACATTGGTGGGAAAATTGAAATAGCACAATGCATAACAATGCATCATACAGCATAAGGGTTTCAGACGTTCTTAGTTAGTTTATTGCAAGTAATTTGCTCCGCCAAATCTGCGATTTGACTAATTAATAAAAAAAGCTAAATTTGTGTCTAATCGCATATTTGGCTCACGGCTATTTTGACAAGTAAACTTTTCAAAATCCCTTACAGCTGCATATGCTCACCGTTATAGTACATTTTAATATAAGCAAAAATGAATCTTTTAAAGCTATTTTTAACATTATCAATTGTTTCAAGTATTTTATTTAATGCGTTTGGACAAGAAAACTTAATTACAGAATCTGAGACGCATATTTTTTGGCAAGAGAATACTGTTTTGACAAGTAAGGACTTTCAAGGAGACTGTTCTTCTAATCCAAAATTGATTAAATATTGCGAAGAACTCAATTTATGTGTCAGTGCTTATGTAGGAGTTTTTGTAGTACTTGACATACCAAAAAAGAAAAGAAATCGTGGGAAACTAATAGAGAAAGCTTATTTTGCTCCTGCATTTGAGAAGACTACTTCATGCATAATGAAACTTGATTCGTTAGGAATAAAAAAGCAAGAAGTTGTATTTGATATTTATGAATTGTCTGCACGATTCGCAAGAAGAGAATTAGCTAACTTTCAAGACTCAGTTGGTGCATACGGAATAATTTTAACAATGTTTAAATCGGTTGAAATGAAATCTATTGAGATGCGAAATGCTTTTGTTGACTCATATACACAAGATATTTATATCAATGATAGAGATGGAGCATTTGAAGAATGGAGAGTTAAAATTGATAAGTTATTAGAAGAAACTAAAAAATATGCTACAAAGCCAGAAGATTGTTATCGATTCGTTAAGAATGAACCAATTGATGAGAACTACAAAATGGCGGAAACTGTTGTTGGGAATTTATATTAAAACGTACTATAACACGCAATCACTAAACATGCGGGGGTTTGGTGGTTTGCTGACAAAATATTATCTTCGTTAGGTTGTTCAACGAATTCTATGTAAAAAACAAGGATTTTGCTTCTTTTTTCTTTGTT
>JBHOSR010000155.1:0-2745 GCA_042584405.1 Bacteroidota bacterium | reverse complement strand
CAAAGGTAAATATCAACAATAAAGAATTGATGTTTGCTGAAACATACACTCCTATCAAAAATGAAGATGGTGAAGTATATAAAATCCTGAAAATATCTAATAATATTACCGATTTTGGTATGTAATCCTTTAATTAATAACCAAGCATAAAAAAAGGTGATCTAGTGATCACCTTTTTCATTTTATAATATATCTCCTATTGACATTTCAATACTGTTTCAATTTGATATTTTGCTGATGCTTCATAATCGCCTTTTGCAGCATTTTTATACGCTTCACAAGCAGCAGCATTATCTCCTTTACCATAATATGAGTTACCTAATTCAAAGTGAATTTTAGCATCTTTAGTTTCAACTTCACCCATAAGTTCTAATGCCTTATTTGCTGATTCGATTGCAGCATTCCAATTTGATTGTTTGTTATAAATAACAGCTAATTGATAATAAATATCTTCATCAGCTTTTTTGTATTCCATTAAAGTATTAAAATAACCTAATGCAGCATCATAATTCTTTTTATTTAAAGCCTCAACGCCCATATTATTGTAATATTTAATTGCTAAAGAATTTGCAGCATCCTTTTTATCAGCTTTAGTAGTAACCTCAATTGCTTTTTTTACATTTACAGCAAAGAGTTCATCATTTTTCTGATCTGAATAAATTCCAGCCAACCTAAAAAATGGATCGAAATAATTACTTTTTAATTCAATTGCTTTTTCATAATTTTCAATGGCTTCAGTGAAATTGTCACTTTCTGCAAATGTTTTTCCTTTAAAATAATATAACTGAGGAATAACTAGTTTTGCCTTTTTTGCATTATCAGGATCGTTGTATGTTTCAGAGTATTCTATTAATTTCTCAAAAGCAGCAATAGACTCATCATATTTTTTTTCTTTATAAAAACCTAAAGCATGCTTATATTGCATTTTTGGTATTTGCGTTGCAGCAGTAGCTCTATTTTCGCTATTTGTTAAATCAAGCTCATCATAAATACTTACACATTTTTCGAATGAGGCAATTGCTCCTAAATAGTCTTTTGCTTGTGACTTTGCTACTCCATCTTTTAAAGCATCAACAGCCTCTGCCTCAGTTTGCGCACTTAGCGTAACTGCGAAACCCATTATGATTATCATTGCAGCTATTCTACTCAAAATTTTCAATTTCATGATTATTGTTTTTTAGTTATAGGATTAAATTAATTACTTATAAACTTTTCGGCCTTAAAAATATAAAAACGTAGTTAATAATAAAATTATTTTAAAAATTTAATTTGTTACATATATCAATTAATAACAATGTGTTACATAATGTTTTCTAAATTTAGAATTTTATTCTTGTTTTGCTATAGTATATTTAACCATATTATCTGCAAAATCAATTTTTATTAATTCTAATACAACCATATTTACTAAAATCTGCTCAGTTCTGTATTTAGTTATTTTTGCTAATTTTTTAAATTTGGAAAAAGTTATACTTTGATTTTCCATTAAATACTCGAATAGTATTTTTTCTGGTTCAGCATATCTAATTAAAACTCCCTTTCCAAATTTTTTCTTGCTCCAAGCTTTAAGATATATATTATTAACGATTATGTTTTCATCATTAACCCTAATATAAACTTTATAAATTCCATTTTTATCGGGTGCTGTTAAGAGTTTATCGTTTGAGATTTTTGGTATTGTAATTTCTAAAATCGTTTTGTCATTAATTTCCCAAACTTTTGTTTCAAAATTTATTGGTGGTTTGCAATATAAATCTGCTGCTGCTTGAACCATGTAAAATTCTTCGTCGCTTTTCACTCCAGCTATACTACCATTATCCCTAACGCCTACTAACAGTTTTCCTCCGTCTGAATTTGCAAAAGCAGTAAGAGACCTGGCTATCTTTTTTGAATCGGTTATAGAATGCTTAAAATCAAGCTCCTGATGTTCTCCTTGTTTTATTAGATTAAATATATAGGCACTCATTACAAAATATTAAAATTCTGTAGCGAAGATATAAAAGCTAATTTTAATGTAAAAACTATTTGCTTAATGCTTCTGCACCTCCAACAATTTCAAGAATTTCATTTGTAATAGTAGCTTGTCGTGCTTTATTATAGTTTAGTTGAAGTGCTCTTATTAAGTCAGTTGCATTATCGGTTGCCTTATGCATTGCTGTCATACGCGCACCATTCTCTGCGGCAACAGATTCTAATAGAGCTTCGTAAAACTGTATCTTTAATGATTTAGGAATTAATTCCTGAACTATATATTCTTTTGCGGGTTCAAAAATATAATCTGTGTTTTCTTTAATCTCAATATTTGTAGGTAACTCTATTGGTAAAAATTGATCCGATGTTAAAATTTGTACGGCTGCATTTTTAAATCGATTATAAACTAAAATTACTTTATCATATGCCTTTTCAACATAACTCTGCATAATATCTTCAATAATTGGAATGGCATTTGTAAAATTCAAATTATCTAAAATATCATTGCTAACAAACACTTGTTCGAATCCTTTTATTTTATAGTATTCTGATCCCTTTTTACCAATAGAAAATATCGAAACGTTTCCGGCTTTATACTCTCCTATATATTCTTCATTAATAAGATAAGTTACCTGCTTAGTTACATTAGCATTAAATGCTCCGCAGAGTCCTTTATTTGAGGTTATTGAAACTATTAAAATCTTCTCTGGAATTCCTTGTCTTGAATATATATTTTCCTCTTCTTGCTCAATAGATTCATTTATATGAAATAAG
>JBHOSR010000154.1:0-2778 GCA_042584405.1 Bacteroidota bacterium | reverse complement strand
ATTATCAACTTTTCCCGATTCATTGCTTGCTCTCTGTTTACCAATAGTTATTTCATGAACATTCTCCAAATCATAGTAATAACCAAATTTTCGTTTGGTATCGAATATAACCCATTTTTGGTCGGCAAAACGGTTTCTGAAATGTGCTAAAGTTAGTGGTATAACATTAAATTTAGGATTAAAAGAAGCATAATATATATCGTCAATTGTTTTCTGAAAGCGAACAAACATCATTACTCTTTGAGCTTCTCTGCCTACTTTTTTCTGAACGTTATTCAATTTAATAATAATTTCATCACTGAAGTTAACTTCTACATTATAAGGAGTTTCAACAATTAACTTTATGTAATTATATATAATAATCTCTATATTAGGCAGTTCTGACAAGTATGCCTTAAATATTCGTTGGCAATTTTGCTCGTTTGACTTTTCTTTTATTTGATTCCATAATTTTTGAAATTTTTCCGAATCTGTTGAAATATAGTGCTTTGTAGCAAATAAATCATCCTGATACGATTTAGTACTTATAATCTTATCAGGTTTAATATCAAGTTCAAAAGCATCCAGTATTGCTGTAAACAGCCCTTCAAAAGTTTGATCGTATATTAGTATATTCATGACTTAATAGTTTAATTTACAGGAAATAAGCTTAACTGTTTATATTTCAATTTACTATTTTGCGTAATAGCCTTATTGTTATTTAAAAGGATATCTTTTACCCTATCTGGTAAAAGTTCATTAATTGTTGGTGATTTTAATTCGTTACAGCTTATAAAATATTTTGCTCTTTTTAATACCACACCTATTTTCTTTAAGTTGTTAATATTTAGCTTGCTATACCTTCTGCCTAAGATTATTTTCTTGGCTGATAAAACGCCAATACCTGGAACCCTTAAAATTGTTTCAAAACTTGCTTTATTAATATCTATTGGAAATAACCAAGGATTACGCAATGCGTAACTTAGCTTTGGATCAATTTCTAAATCTAAATCAGGATGTTCTTCATTCACGATTTCATCAATTGAGAAATGGTAAAATCGAAACAGCCAGTCGGCCTGATACAAACGATTTTCCCTTTTTAAGGGTGGTTCATTAAGCACAGGTAATCTTTTATCATAGCTATTTACAGGAATAAATCCTGAATAATAAACCCTTTTCAATTTTTTTGAATTATATAGATTTCCAGCAAGATTAAGTATCTGTTTATCATTATCGGGAGTTGCACCTATTATTAGTTGTGTACTCTGCCCGGCTGGCGTAAACCGTGGTGCATGTCTGAATTTACGCCTTTCTTCTTTGTTTTCAATTATCTTATTCTTAATAGTATTCATTGGATTTAGAATACTCTTAAAATTCTTATCTGGAGCAATCATCTTTAGATTGTTTTCTGTAGCAATCTCGATGTTTACACTTAACCGATCAGCGTATAAACCAGCTTTTTGTTGCAACTCATCACTAGCACCAGGAATAGACTTTAAATGAATATAACCATTATAATTTTTTTTCAATCTTAAATCCTTTGCAACTTGAATCATGCGTTCCATGGTGTAATCCGGGTTTTTTATTACTCCAGAACTTAAAAATAATCCCTCAATATAATTTCTTCTATAAAACCCGATAGTTACATCAACTACTTCGTTTACTGTAAAAGTATTTCTAGGAATGTCATTGCTCTTTCTATTGGCACAGTATGCGCAATCGTATATACAATGATTTGTAAGCATTAATTTCATTAACGAAATACATCTTCCGTCTTCAGTAAAACTATGGCATATACCCCAAGGAGCCGCATTTCCAATTCCTTTGCCTTTATTGGGTCTGTTACTTCCACTTGATGCACACGAAACATCATACTTAGCGGCTCCTGCTAATATTTTTAGTTTATTAATCGTTTCTTCCTTCATTCCAATTGCTGTGCCAATTATATTAGCAAATATACTAAATTAATTTGCATTATGTCTAAATTATTTAGTATTTTTTGTTATCTTAGCACTGTTTTCTTTAACTTGTATTGCTATGGATATAATTGCACAGAATATCAAATATTTAAGAAAATCAAAAGGATTAACTCAAGATGAACTTGCCAAAAATATTGGCGTAAACAGAGCAATGATAGGTTCTTATGAAGAAAATAGAGCTGTACCTAAACTATCCGTACTTAGGGATATCGCATACTTTTTTGATGTTTCTATCGATAACCTTGCAAAGTTAAGGTTTTGGGAAGATCCGGAAATTAATGATTCTGTAAGTATTACCAAAGGTGAAAATCTGAGGGTAGTAAGCACTGTGGTTGATAAAGAAGACAAAGAGTTAATTACAACCGTTCCTATACAAGCATCGGCGGGATATACAAAGGGATATGCAGATCCCGATTATATCGAAGAATTACCACATTTCTCGCTTCCTCTTGTTGAATTAAGTAAAGAAAGAACATATAGAGTTTTTCAAATTAAAGGCGATAGCATGGAACCATTAAAGTCTGGTTCTTATGTTATTTGTGAATATCTAGTAAATTGGGAAGATGTGTTAGATGGCAAACCTTATATTGTTATATCCAAAGATGAAGGCATAGTTTATAAACGATTATATAATCAAATTAGTGAATCAGGAGAGATTGCCTTGAAATCAGATAATCCGGAATACACCGCATATACCTTAAAAACTGAAGAGATTCATGAGATATGGAAAGCCTTAGGATTTATTAGTTTTGATCTGCCTGAACCTGATAACGAATTGTCTATAAATAAATTACACGATATGATTTTAGATATGAAACAT
>JBHOSR010000153.1:0-2838 GCA_042584405.1 Bacteroidota bacterium | reverse complement strand
TCTTAGTATAATCCGTTAAATGATTAAATATTTCCTCTAATTTATTTTTTGATTGTAAAATTTAGGTTATAAAATATGGATTTAATAAAGTGGTCAGAAGAATATTCAGTTGGAATAGATGAAATTGATAATCAGCATAAAGCTTTGGTAATTATGATAAACGAGTTGTTTAATCTGATCTCACAAGGCAAATCAAAAAGTAAATTAGAGGAAATATTTAATCATTTAACGGATTATACTAAGAAGCATTTTACTGCAGAAGAAAAAATGATGACTAATTTCGCATATCCTCAATATAATGAACATATAGAAGAGCATAAAAAATTTATTGCTAAACTAGACACATTTAGATTAGATTTAAACAACGGAAAAATTACACTTTCATTAGAATTATTGAATTTCTTAAAAGATTGGTTATTAAATCATATATTAATATCAGATAAAAAATATAATCCCTATATTTAAGAAATGTGGATTAAACACTATAATCTAAAACATTACTTATAACTTGCATTCTTGGTATTTTTTTTTAGATTTGATTTTCGAGTATTTGTTTATATTTAGCTTAAATCTTAATCAAACGTTTTGTTTTTATGAAAGAAGTTTTATCACCAATTCCAATAATGGAGAAAATGGTTGACAAGTTGCAACAATATTATCCATCACATAACCAAAAAGCGGAAGGGGTGATTCAGTTTCATCTTATACATGAGGATGAAAACATAGATTGTTATATTGAATCTAACTTTAAGGAGCTAAAGTTAACTGAAGGGATTTATAGTAACCCAACTGTAACAGTAAAATCTTCTTTCTATAATTGGCTCGATCTGGCAGGAGGTAAACTTAATCCAGTTTTGGGTATGCTTACTGGAAAATTAAAATTCATTGGCGATACATCATTTTTTGATGTTTTACCAAGAAAATCCTTAAATAATAGTTTAGATATTCCCAACGATCCGGTAACTAAATTTGAAAAAAATCCTGTAAAGCATTGGAAAAAACCTCAAAAAGTAGTTATATTAAGTTCTTCACCAAGGGGGCAAAATGGTTATACCGATTTTTACTTAAAACCTTTTATAGAAGGGATGAGTAAAAAAACCCAAGTTGAACTAATTCATTTAAGTAAATATAAGATTAATTCATGTACTGGATGTTTCTCATGCTGGATGGATGTTCCTGGCGAATGTGTGTATCATGATAAGGATGATTTTAACCAATTAGCAGAGAAAATGTTCGAAGCAGATTTAATGGTTTATGCTTTTCCAATTTATGCTGATAGTATGCCTGGGATATTAAAAAATTATTTTGACCGTTCTGTTTGTCGAGCATATCCATATATGATTGAAGGAATGAATCGTGTTAGACACCCCAGAAGATATATTAATGGACATCATTCAATGATTGTTTTTTCGATTTGCGGTTTTTTCGAAATGAGAAATTTTAAACCTGTTCATGCTTACTTTAAAGCTCTTGCACATAATAGACATACACCGCTTATTGCCGAAATATACAGACCAACAGCAGTAGGATTGTATGGTAATCCATTTACGTTTAAAAAACTTAATTATATACTTAAAGCTCTTGAGCAAGCAGGAGAACAAATTGTTGATTCAGGTAGAATTAAGAGGAAAACTTTACGAGAAATTACTCAAAAAGTAGGAGGGAAAACGAAGGATATGGTAAAAATTAATGAATGGTGGAACGAGAAAAAAGGAAGCAAAGACACTAACTATTGATGTTTTAAAAACTACGTAATGTCTTTTTCTTTATGAATTGATTTTGATTAACTTTTCTTTTTCTTTTACTTTTTCTTCTTCTACTTTTGTCTCGTATTTATCTTTTTTGTAGTCTTTAATTGTATCTATATTCAAGTATCTAGATAAAATTTTTACACCAATATAAAAGGGTAATGTGTCTAGCAAAGCGGAAGTCATTTTAAAAAAGTAATTAGACAAAATAAGGATAGTTATGAAAGAAGCTGCATGTAATTCTTCCTGTACATCAATAGATTTAGTTCCATAAAAAGTAATTAATATAACGGCAACAGAATCTATAAGTTGACTAGTTAATGTTGATCCATTATTTCTTAACCATAGATGTTTTCCTTTAGTAAGTCTTTTTAGAAAGTGAAAAACGTGTACATCCACAAACTGAGCTGTTAAATATGCAATCATAGACGCTACTGTTGCACCAAATGTAAGTCCTCTGATTACAAAAAATGCATTACTATCAACAGATGTATCTCCAGGTAGTTTACCACCAAGCCATAAAATAAATAATACCCATAAATTAAGTAGTAAACCTGTCCATACTACCATGTTAGCCCTCTTTTTTCCGTATAATTCACAAATAAAATCGGTACAAAGGAATGTTATTGGATAAGGCAGAACTCCTACAAATACAATAAATGGAACTTTAGTTTTACCAATAGTAAATGATAAATCAATTAACCGTGAAAGCCCTAAAATATTTAACATTGCCAATGAACCAATAAACATCCCGGCTAATATTATAAATACTGCTTCTCTTCGAATGGCGTATTTATCATTTACATTTAAATTTCCAAACATATCTGGCAATTATAGAAAGATAAAGATATATACATTTTAATTAATTAACAATTAGTAGTTTCTAAAAATTATTTTAATTTATCATTTAACTGAATTTTTTTAATTAACAAAATAAGCGGTATATATGTTTATTCAGAACTTTTACTTTACTCTTAAATGATTTATTAACATAAAGTTATTAATAACTTTATTATTAGATTAATAGTTATTCTATTGAGGATTTATTAATTTTAAAGATTAAATTGAAGATATAATGTGGTTTCTAGCC
>JBHOSR010000152.1:0-2897 GCA_042584405.1 Bacteroidota bacterium | reverse complement strand
CGGTTCCTGAAGTAATATTTAATAAAATATTTTCTGTTCCTTGTATATCATTGTCATTTAACAATGGAGATGTAAGAGCTTGCTGTACAGCCTTGACAGCACGTTCTTCTCCTTCAGCAATACCTGTCCCCATTAACGCCACACCACTATCTGAAAGAACCGTTTCAACATCAGCAAAATCAACATTAATATAACCTGGCACAGTAATTATTTCAGCAATACCTTTTGCTGCAGTTGATAAAATATTATCTGCATATGAAAATGCTTCCGAAAATCGCAGATTTCCACAAACTTCACGTAACTTTTCATTATTTATAACAAGTAATGAATCTACATATTTTTCAATTTCATTAATTCCTTCAACGGCCTGATCTATTCTCCGCTCACCTTCAAAGCGGAAAGGGATTGTAACAATAGCTACTGTAAGTAAACCCATTTCTTTAGCTGTTTTTGCAATAATAGGCGCAGCACCTGTTCCTGTTCCTCCTCCCATACCAGCGGTTATAAAAACCATTTTAGTATTTCCTTCAAGAATCTCGATAACATCCTCAAGGTTCTCAATAGCAGCTTGTCGCCCAATTTCGGGTTTATTACCTGCTCCTCTTCCCTCGGTTAGCGATTCGCCTAACTGAATTTTTACAGAAACCGGACTATTAGCTAATGCTTGTGCATCAGTATTACATACCACAAAATTGACATCTTTTATTCCTTGTCTAAACATGTGATTGACTGCATTACCTCCTCCTCCTCCAACACCAATTACTTTAATTATTGATGAGCGGTCGACAGGTAAATCAAAGTTCATTAAATCCTCAGTCATAATATTTGGTTTTAACAGTTACTTAATTTGATAATAAAAGTGAGTTATTAATAATTACATTTCAGCATCATCTTCATCGAAAATATCAGTAAATACTTTTTTAAGATTACTAATAAAGCCAGACCTATTTTCTCTTTTAGCTTCTTCTAATACTTCTTCAGCACTTTCCTCTAATTCAAATTCTGGGTCTTCTATTTTAACAGTTGTATTGCTCTTTTGGTCTTGCTCAAAACCTTTCAGAATTAGTCCTACACTTGTTGAATACATAGGATGATTAACCTCATCAATAACGTCAGAAGCAAGATGTTCACTGGGATAACCAATACGTACATCCATTCCAGTTTTGAATTTTACTAAAGCAGGTAGATGCCTTAATAGTGCTCCACCTCCGGTTAATACTATTCCGGCACTTAATCTGTCGAAATATCCTGAGTTCTCAACCTCATATATTACAGCATCAAAAATTTCTTCCATTCTCGATTGAATAATATACGCTAAACTTTTAAAAGATATTTCTTTAGGTTCGCGACCGCTGATACCTGGAATAGAAACTACTTCTTCCTCTTTTGCTAAATCTCCCAATGCCGATCCATATTGAATTTTTAACAATTCAGCCTGACGTTGTAAAATTGAACATCCTTCTTTGATATCTTTAGTAACAACATCACCACCAAATGGAATTACCGCAGTATGACGAATAATATCGTCATAATATACTGCTATATCAGTTGTTCCACCACCAATATCAACAAGCGCTACACCAGCTTCTTTTTCATCGTCGGTTAAAACTGCCTCAGATGATGCTAATGGTTCTAGTACAAGTTGATTAAGTTTTAATCCCGCTTTATTGATACATTTGCCAATATTTTTTGCTGAAGAAATCTGTCCAATAACTATATGGAAATTTGCTTCAACTCGTTTACCAGACATTCCAACAGGATTCTTAACTCCTGTTTCGTTATCGACAATATAATTTTGGGGTAAAACATGTATAATTTCTTCACCCACATCAATTGGGATCTTATACATGTCCTGAATTAGAGCATTAATATCATCTTTGGTAATTTCATCATCGTACGAATCACGATTGATATAGCCACGATTTTTAATACTCTTTATGTGCTGACCGGCAATTCCAACATAAACATCCGAAATTTGTTTCCCAATAGTAAACTGAACATCTTCAACTGTTTTCTGAATTGAATTTACTGCTTCTTCGATATTCAATACAACACCACGTTTAACACCTTTCGATGCTGTTTTACTAATTCCAAGAATTTCGATCTTGCCGTTTTCTTTTCTTTGACCGACAATAGCTACAATCTTAGTTGTTCCTATGTCTATTGCTGCAACAAAATCTTCTTTTTGACTCATTTTATTATCGTTTTGTACAAATTACTTGATTTTCAAATTTTAAACTTATTGTCTCATATTTATTCCAACCAACATTATTTAATCCTTGCAGATAAAAAGCACGTAGGTTTCTAAATTTCGTTTCATAATTTTCAATATCACCAAAGTAAATGATATGAGCTCCAACTCTGGGTATCAACTCAAATTCATGCTCATCATTCACGTAAATTTGTTCTATCTGAGCTCTCCAAAAATCATTTTCATAAATGAATTTGCTTAACTCATATAAATCACACATTAAGTGATTTATTTTCCAATTATCATTTTCTTTATCGCAATATATTTCTCTGGTACGGTTTACTTCAAAATGTTCAACTATATATCCATTGGCAACTAAAACATGCGATGAATATTTACTAGATAATGGCATTATGGTTCCTTCCTGATCTATATAGTAACTTTGTCCTCGTTTATTTATAACACGAAGTATTGGATTTCTCTGATCAATTTCAACTCTAATATCACCATTAAGAGTTACATAAACTTCCGAATTTTTTACAGATGCATATTGCTTCAACTTTCGTTCCAGTTCTTTCGTATTTATTGATGTTACTGGAGAACCAATTATATTCATATCTGTTTCATGAAAGAAATCTTCAATATCACTGACTGTAATAAAACCATTGGTAAGACTATCCAAAATCTCTACCTTTATATCATGACA
>JBHOSR010000151.1:0-2941 GCA_042584405.1 Bacteroidota bacterium | reverse complement strand
ATCACATAGAAAAGAAGTTTGGTTTAACACATCTCAAAGAAGAGAATATATAAATATTACACCTGTTGTTGAACAAGAATTGGCTCAAAGTGGAATAAAAGAAGGACTAGTATTAGTGAATGCTATGCATATAACAAGTTCTGTTTTTATTAACGATGATGAAGCAGGACTTCATGATGACTTTGAAAAATGGCTTGAAGGTTTGGCTCCTGAGAAACCTCATTCCCAATATAAACATAACTATGCGGAAGACAATGCTGATGCGCATCTTAAAAGAACAATAATGGGACGCGAAGTTGTCGTAGCTATTACAAATGGAAGATTAGACTTTGGTCCTTGGGAACAAATTTTCTATGGCGAATTCGATGGAAAACGACGAAAACGTATATTGATTAAGATAATTGGAGAATAAATTATTAGTTCGTAGTATTTAGTCCATAGTTCAGAGTGCAAGGCCGTAATTTTATCATTTAAAATCAGTACAATAAAGTATATTAAAATCTTGATTTAAACTTTTCATATGTATACATGTTATAAAGATAAAAGAAAAGCATGTCACATAGCCATCATTATAACGAACCTAGCAAAAAATATCTTTTAATAACTGTTTTATTAAATGCAGCTATAACTTTAGCCGAATTTATTGGAGGAATTCTATCTAACAGTCTCGCTTTAATCTCAGATGCTGTGCATAATCTCAGCGACACAATGGCTATTATAATTAGCTATATTGCCATGCTTATAGGCAAAAAGGATTCTACCTCAAAAAATACTTTTGGATTTAAAAGGATCGAAATTTTAGCAGCATTATTTAATGCTGTTGTTTTAATAGTAATCTCGATATTTCTTTTTTACGAAGCTTATCAACGATTTATTAATCCTGAGCCAATTAAAGGCAAAATAATGTTTGTAGTTGCAACAATAGGATTACTAGGCAACTTAATTTCAGTTTTATTGCTTCATAAAGACTCATCGCATAATCTAAATGTTAAAGCTGCTTATCTTCATTTAATAGGCGACACCTTATCATCAGTTGGAGTAATCATTGGTTCAATTTTAATATATTATTGGAATATTTACTGGATAGATCCTTTATTAACTGTTATTATTGGTATTGTAATAATTAAAGCTACCTGGAGTATTTTAAAAGAAACCATTGAAATATTAATGCAAGCGAGTCCGGTAGGTTTGGATTTAAAAGAAATTAAATTAGAACTTGAAAAACACCCTGATGTGAAAAATATACATCACATTCATAGCTGGCGTTTATCCGATAATATAGTTCATTTTCAGTGTCATGCTGATGTAAATAAAAATCTTCCTATAAAAGAAATTGACAATATTAGAACCTCACTTGAAAATACATTGCATAAAATATTTGGAATAGATCATATTACTATCCAAATGGAACTGGATACTTGTAAGGAAAAGTCAACAATAAACCAGGGAAGTTAATCTTCTGAATTAAAAAATAGCTTATTAAAGTTAACCAAATATAATTTTTCTGTAGGTCTTGTAAATGCAGTATAAAGCCAACGAAGGTATTCCTTATCCATCATTTCTTCGTTAACAAATCCGTGATCGATAAATACATTTTTCCATTGCCCGCCCTGTGCTTTATGGCATGTTATAGCATATGAAAACTTAACCTGCAACGCATTAAAAAATTCATCGTTACGAACACCTTCATACTGCTTTTTTTTAGTTTTTTCGGACTGATAGTCTTCCTGAATGTTATAAAAAAGTTGTTTATTATCATCGCTTGATAAAGCTGCAGAATTGATATCTAGGGTATCTAAAATAATTTTACATTCGATTTCTAAATCGCCGTAATCTATAAAACGAAGCGTAACATCGGCAAATCGGAAACCATACCTTTCTTCATACTTTTTAATATTTAAAATCTCAGCGATATCGCCATTAGCAATAAAATCAACCTTGCCTGCCGGCAGGCCGGTCTTTTCATTTTCATCAATCCAGAAATAGTTATTTTTAACTACCATTAAAAAATCTCCAACTGCAATTTCTTCTTCTCTCCACAAAATCTGACTTCGAATTCCCTTATTATATTGGTTTGCTCTTTTATTCGATCGAGTAATAATTATAGTTTCTTCATAACCATATTTATCGTACGAATCGGAAATTGTTTCAATTAATTCATTTCCAGAAATTCTCAGTATATCTTCTACTCCTGTAATTTCTATGTTTGGGAAAATATAATTTTCTTCAGATATTAAATTTCGGATATTTGTCGCATTAAATAAAACGCCTGAATTTTCTTGTTGACGAACTACCTCTCTTAAATTATATTCCTGTACAACTAAATTATAAGATTCTAATTGTTTGGCATTTAATGCCGGACTTATATCTATACCAACAGGAGGAAGTTGTGCTACATCACCTACTAAGATTAACTTACACTTTTTATCATTATATACGAACTGAATTAAATCATCAAGCACTCTTCCAGAACCAAATATTGAATTATCGCCAGATAAATTTGATATCATAGAAGCTTCATCAACGATAAAAAAAGTATTTGAATGTAAATTGGCATCTAATACAAATGTCCCAAATCCATCTTTCGATGATTTTTGCCTATAAATTTTTTTGTGTATTGTAAATGCTGCTTTTTTTGAATAAACAGAAAGAACTTTAGCTGCTCTTCCTGTTGGAGCCAGCAAGACTGATTTGATTTTTAACTTAGAAAATGAGTTAACTAAAGCGCTTATAACCGTTGTTTTTCCTGTTCCTGCGTAACCTTTAATTAAAAATATTCTATTATAATTGTCATCCAAAATAAATTCTGATAAACCATCAATCATGATGTTTTGATCGTTAGTTGGTTTAAACTTTAGTTTTTCGAGAATTATATTTTTAATATGATCGCTTAACATTTTCAATAAATAATGTTACATTTAAATTTAAAATTTAATTTTTT
>JBHOSR010000150.1:0-2974 GCA_042584405.1 Bacteroidota bacterium | reverse complement strand
CTAAAAACTGAGCTTGTGCAACTGCTAATCCATATCCAGGAACTACCACTACCTTACGCGAATAACTCAATAAAATTGCTAAATCCGTTTCAGAAATTTCCTTAATGGAACCTTGTTCTGTTTCAATTGCAGCTCCACCTCCACCAAAGGCACCTACGATAACGCTGAATAAGGAACGATTCATTGCTCTACACATTAAAATTGTTAAAATAGTACCTGCCGAACCAACAAGTATACCACCTGTTAACATGGCTAAATTGTTATATAAAAATCCTCCCATCGCTGCAGTAACTCCTGTAAATGAATTTAAAAGTGAAATAACAACGGGCATATCTGCTCCTCCGATTGGCATTACGAAGAGAACTCCATAAATTAATGATATTCCAAGTAATACAAATACATAAGGCATCAAATCAGCTGGATTTACATTTCCACGTGTCATTAAATACGCAACAAAACCAACTATTAACAATAAAAGAATAATATTAATATATCTTAGTATTTTTGATCTAATGTCTTTTATAAATCCATCAAGTTTTCCAAAGGCAATCATACTTCCGGTGAATGAAATACTACCGATAACAAGCCCCAGAAATATTACCAGGGCCTGAAAATTGAGCATCCCATGAGTAGCGATAAGTTCTTTATTAATATTTGGAAATTCCATCATTGAAATAATTGTAGCAACTGCTCCACCCATTCCATTAAAAAACGAAACAAGTTCAGGCATCTTAGTCATCTTCACTTTTCTTGCAATTATCCAACCTACAACTGTTCCAAGTGTAATTGCACCTAAAATAAAACCAATATTACTTATTCTTTGACCATCATGTTTATGAAGGGTCAAGGTGCCAATAATCGCAATTATCATACCTGCTGCAGCATAAAAATTTCCTCGTCTTGCACTGTCAGGATGGCTAAGCATTTTCAAACCTAAGATAAAAAGTACTGAAGCGAATAAATAGATAATTTCCAAAACTGAATCACCCAGCGTAAAATGTACGTTCTTTGAAAATTCAATAATCTTATCCATGATTAATTAGTTTTTTTAGATTTCTTTTTAAACATCTCCAACATTCTATCAGTTACAGCAAATCCTCCAACTACATTTAATGTTCCCAGAAAAACAGCTATAAATCCCATAATTATATTAAACGTTGACTCTGCATGCCCTAAAACAATTATGGCTCCTATAATAACTACCCCACTCATAGCATTTGCACCAGACATAAGCGGAGTGTGCAGAACTGCGGGAACATGAGATATTACTTCAATACCAAGAAATATAGATAAGATTATACCAAATATTGTTTCGGCATTAACATATAAAAATTCAAGAATTCCTTCCATTGTATTTTGTTTTTTTATGTTTTACTGATTTGATTTAACACGCTCACTTATTATTTCTTTATTATGAGTTATGCAGGTTCCTTTTACTATTTCATCTTCAAAATCCAGTTTTAGATTTCCCTCTTCATCAATAATGAGTTTCATAAAGTTTATTAAGTTGTTTCCAAACATCTTACTTGCATCAGAAGGCATTTCACTAGGAAAATTTGAATTTCCAATAATTTTTATCTTATGCACCTCTATATTCTCATCATTTTTTGTAAGCTCACAGTTACCACCCGAAGAGGCTGCCAGATCAACAATTACTGAACCAGGAATCATATTCTCTACTGTATCTTTTGTGATTAAAACAGGAGCCTTTCTTCCAGGAATTTGAGCTGTAGTAATTACAACATTGGCTTTTTTTGCATGATCCTGAATTAATTGCTGTTGCTTTTGTTTATACTCTTCTGTTTGCTCCACTGCATAACCTCCAGCTGTCGCCTCATCCTTTGCTCCTTCAACTTCAATAAATCTTCCACCTAAACTTTCTACTTGTTCTTTAACTGCCGTTCTAACATCAAATGCTTCAACAACAGCACCCAGCTTACGCGCAGTTGCAATTGCTTGTAATCCTGCAACACCGGCACCTAGCACCAAAACTTTTGACGGGCGTATAGTACCCGCGGCGGTCATAAACATTGGAAAAAAAGATGGCAAATGACTTGCTGCTTCTAAAACAGCCTTATATCCTGCAATAGTTGCCATTGATGATAAGATATCCATCGACTGAGCTCTGGTAATTCGTGGTACCATATCCATACTAAAACTAGTGATCCCCAAATCAATAAATTGTTTTAATAACTCTTTATTAGTTAAGGGACTATAAGCAGTTAGTACAGATTGTTTCTTTGTTAATTTAGTATATTCATCACGCGACAATGTATTAATACTTATAAGAAGATCAGAATCATCCAAAATTTTATCTCTTTCAACAACTTGTGCTCCAACTTCCTTATATTTTTCATCTGAATAAAATGATCTTTCTCCAGCATCTTTTTCAATTATTACCAAAGTTTTCAGTTCTAAGAGAATCTTCACATTATCAGGCAATAACGCTACTCTATTTTCAAATTCGGGTTCTTTAAGAATACCTATTGTCATATTAAAATTTATTTGAAATTCGAATTAAATTGTATCAAAAGAATTATTGTTAGTTAAAAGTTTAATACTTCTAAACATTCCTTTTTAATTTTTGTTCAATGCAATAAAAGCTGTAAAATCTGTAAACAAAATGAAGTTATACTATGTTCTACTTGCTATTTTATGTAATTTTATTTACTCATGTATTTTAAACTTTTCATCAATAAAAGTTAAACAAAAACAATCCCTTATTGTTAAATAAATTGATTACTAAATAATTGATCATGGATAAATTCTCCTTTCTAGGTAATTCCGATATCGAATCTATTGATAGGCTCTATAATGAATATAAATCCAATCCAGAATCAGTTGATATTCAGTGGCAAAAGTTCTTTGAAGGATTTGAATTTGCACAGAAGAACTTTCCTGTTTCAAAAAAATCGAGTTTAGTTTTCGACAAAGAATTTAAGGTTATTAATTTAATTGAAGGATATAGAAAAAG
>JBHOSR010000149.1:0-3144 GCA_042584405.1 Bacteroidota bacterium | reverse complement strand
TTATTAGTAGCTCATCATTTATAACCCTTAAACCTGGTGAACGAGGTGTTATTTTTAGAAAATTTACAAGTGGTCTGGATAAAGAAAATATATTTCAACCAGGATTTCACATTATCGCTCCCTGGAATGAAATTTACGTGTATAATGTAAAAGAGCAAAATAGTGAAGAAGGAATGGATGTATTAGATAAGAGTGGACTTTCAATTAATATGGATATTTCTATTCGTTTTAATCCTAAGTACGATCGTATTGGTTACCTACATGAAAAATTTGGGGTTGACTATATCAGAACATTAATTGTGCCTGAAGCACGTTCAACTGTTCGTAGAGTTGCTGGACGTTATACTGCTGAAGAGATTTATTCAACAAAACGAAGCGAATTGGAAAGTGCAATTATAGCTGAAACTGCAGAAGTATTAGGTGTAAATGACATTGAGATGAAAGCATTACTTATTCGTTCAATTAACTTACCCGACCAAATTAAGGTGGCTATTGAAAATAAATTGAAGCAAGAACAGGAAGCTTTAGCATATAAGTATAAATTGGAAAAAGAAGAGTCTGAAGCAGAGCGTAAAAGAATTGCTGCTGAAGGTGAAGCACGTGCTAATAAAATTATCAATAGTAGTTTAACAACGGCTCTTTTAAAAATGCGTGGTATAGAAGCTACGATTAAACTTTCAGAATCACCAAATTCTAAAGTAGTGGTTATAGGAAGTGGAAAAGACGGAATGCCTTTAATTTTGGGTGGAAATAACTAAATAAAAACTAATTGCAGACAAATAAAAAGGCTTTGGATTATCCAAAGCCTTTATTAATATATAGTATTTAAGAAATTATCTGTTTTTCTCAGTAAATTCTCTTCCTGCTCTTAATGCTTGCAAATTAGCATTGATAATATCTTCACCCTTACGACCAAATATCTTTCGGATTCCTTCTTCAAAACTTTCAAACGAAATATCAAAGAAAGGTGTTGCTGCACCTAACATAACTATGTTAGATGATCTTTTTGAGCCAATTTCTGCTGCTATGCTATCTGCATCTAAGGCGATATGTTTCTTTCGTTTTTTCACTTCTAATAATATATCTTCCATTTCAGGATAATCTGGAATATTTATAAATGGAGTTGTATTTGTTACTAACCAACCATCTTCTTTTAAGTAAGGTAAATATCTTAAAGATTCCATAGGTTCAACTGAAAGAATGATATCCGCAGCACCCATAGGAATTAGATCTGATGCAATTTCTTTATCAGAAATACGCATATTGGACTGTACAGCACCTCCACGTTGACTCATTCCGTGAACTTCGGCTTGTTTTAAATATAGATCGTTGTGTAAAGCTGCCATACCTATAGTTGCGGCAATTGATAAAATACCCTGACCACCTACACCAGCTAATATAATATCTGTTTTCATAATTTTTGTCTTTTTAATTAATACTAATGTAGATTATTATTTAAGATTTAATTCTTTAAGTTGCTCTGCAAGCTCCTTATTTTTCATGGTTTGAACACATTGACGACGTGGTATTATAACAGATACTCCATTATAAGCTAATTCATCTTTCATCACCTGAATCATTTCTTCCATGTTCTTTTTTGTTGGTCTGAAAACTTTAATATGATCAGGATGTACACCAACACCTTTACAAATATCTTCGATTTTTCCTAATGCTTTAGAATCTTGTCCACCAGTCATTCCTGTTGTAAAATTATCTGAAATAATAATTGTTACAGGACTGTTCTCTGTAACACAGTCGATTAATCCAGTCATTCCTGAGTGAGTAAATGTTGAATCCCCAATTACTGCAATCGCGGGAACTAAACCTGCATCAGCAGCACCTTTTGCCATTGTTATTGAGGCACCCATATCAACACAAGAATTAATGGCATTGTATGGTGGTAAAGCTCCTAATGTATAGCAACCAATATCGGAGAAAACTCTTCCTTCACCATACGGAACTAACGCTTCTTTTAATGCTTCGTACGCATCAATATGTCCACAACCTACACACATTGAAGGTGGGCGATTTTTAACTAATTCAGGAATAGATCCATATAAAACCGTATCTAAACCTAAAGCTTTAGCAACTATATTTGGATTTAATTCTCCATCGCGAGGTAAAGTACCATCCAATCTTCCCGAAATAGGAGTTCCGGCTTCCTGGTATCCTTTAAGCATTTCTTCAATTATTGGATAGCCTTCTTCAATTACGAGTATTCGATCACATTCATTAACCATTTTCATGATTTGCTTTCGTGGTATTGGATATTGTCCAATTTTTAACACAGGGTGTTTTAGTTCTTTATCCTGGAAGTTTTCCATTAAATAATTATATGCAATACCTGGTGCAATTATTCCTAACGATTTATCAGCACCATCAATATATTTATTAAATTTCGATTTTTCAGATGCAGATTCAATTGCTGCTTGAATACCTAATAAAGCTTTATAGTTTTTACGAGCAATCGATGGTAATAAAACAAATTGTCTCAAATCCGATGGAAATGAGTTATCATTTTGTGATTTTTGATCTAATGTTTGAACCCCAGCACGTGAGTGAGCCAATCTTGTTGTAACTCTTAAAAGTACCGGTAACTTATATTTCTCCGAAAGTTCAAATCCATGATAAGCCATTTCATATGCTTCTTGTTGATCAACTGGCTCAAGCATTGGAATCATTGCAAACTTTCCATAAAATCTTGAGTCTTGTTCGTTTTGAGATGAGTGCATTGATGGATCATCTGCAGATACAACAATTAAACCTCCATTTACTCCTGTTATAGATGAATTAATAAAAGCATCAGCAGCAACATTTAATCCAACGTGTTTCATACAAACCATTGCTCGTTTACCAGCATATGACATTCCTAAACCAGACTCCATTGCAGTTTTTTCATTTGCCGACCAATCACTATGAATATTATTGTCCTTCGCAAATTTCGATGCCTGAACGTATTCTGTAATTTCAGTTGATGGTGTCCCTGGATATGCATATATCCCAGAAATTCCACCATCTAATGCTCCTTGAGCAATAGCTTCATCGCCTAATAGTAGTAATTTTTGCATGTTATTATAATTTATTTATTTTCTGATATTTAATTCTTTAAAAAGGGATAAGTTATGAAAATTCAAAAACTTATAA
>JBHOSR010000148.1:0-3172 GCA_042584405.1 Bacteroidota bacterium | reverse complement strand
GAATATGATTATGAAAAAGATTTTTATTTTAATGGCAATGATTGGTTTAAACTTTTTATATACCAATTGTGATAGACCTGAAATTTTTAATCAAGAGGCAAATTTAAAAATTGAGAACACCTCAACTTCAAATTATATAACAGGAGTTTATTTTAGCACTGTTGGATACGGTACGAATAGAATTACCACTAATATTGGACCAGGAGAAAGTAAAACTTATACCTTAAATATTGAAGATGATGACATTTATGATATTAAAGTCACGTCGGATATGACTGGTTACGAAGAGTATACCTATGATCATTACGATTTTGGATGGGATGAAACTTATATTATTGAATTAACTGATGAAGGTTGGTATACTGACACAACATGGTAAAATTTAGATAATATTTAATTAAAAGCCTGAAAGTATTTCAGGCTTTTTTTATTTACTATTTAAGATTTGACTCTAACTTAGGTTTTATCCATTCCATAATTGGATCAATCGCTACCATTCGAGATGCTGAACTAATTCCATCAATATCAAGTTTGGTATAATGCTCATCACCTGCTCCAGAAGTTGAGACTAAAGCAACCTTTGACAAATCAGACATTTTACTTAAAAAAGCATCTGCTTCTTCAGGCATTTTGTGAATTTGCATGGTGTGAATAATTATGTAGATATCCCAATCCTTTAAATAACTCTCATTTAACTGAGTGCAATCAAGTATGGACAAATAAATACTATCACTATCTAATTCTAAGACAAACCTTTCAACCAATTTTTGCTTAAATTCGCTGCCCTGTGAAGCAATTAAAATTTTATGTTTAGCATTTGGATCTCCCACTTGAAATGGTTCTATTACGCCTTGTTTATTTGCAACGATATATGAAATTAACAGTATTGATATTAAAGCAGCAGGAATACCAACAATCCATAAGATAATTTTAAGCCATTTTTTCATAGCACTTTGTTTAATAATATTAAAGACTTAATTAACGATTATGAATCAAATCAAATGCCATAAATCATAAATAACTCATTACATGCACCTTGTAGATGTTAAAGACAAAATTAACCCTAAAATCTTGTTGCAAAATGGCACACCAATGTACTATTTCAGACATTTTTAATAATTTTTACTGGATTTAAAATGCTTAGTAATTTTAATATAATTTGTTTTTAATCTAAATATAAAATCCAGAATCACTTAGTTGGGGATAATTCTTATAAAAAATTCTTACTAAAAGGATTTTCTTCAATTTTAGAAAAAAGAAAGGGCTCACTAATACTTCTTAATCAATGATTTTAATGGATGTTTTAACCCTTTATAATCAACCAATCGTGCTTTAATAGTTCCAACAATAATAGGACTTTCTGCCCAAACAGGAATCCGGTTTTCATCGTCAGTTACCCAGAATACCAAATCTTCACCACCTTGGAAAACATCACCAGCAATTAAAGAACCTGTAAATTT
Organism: Bacteroidota bacterium; assembly: GCA_042584405.1. Classification (GTDB taxonomy): domain Bacteria; phylum Bacteroidota; class Bacteroidia; order Bacteroidales; family UBA12077; genus UBA12077. Next base: position 1,712 of record JBHOSR010000148.1, on the reverse strand, counting down.
TAGACAATCAAACTTACCAACCCCACGCACTTTCCTTACCTCTTTACCTTTATATCTCATATAAATATTATGGATTTCATTATCCAATAATATTTGGAAAGGAATTTTTTCATCAACTTTATATTTTGTAAAATCGATATTTCGAGCTTGATAAATAACCGAAATTACATCATAGGTGCATGGTGGAATTGGAATAGTGTCTCGGAAATATGGTTTTCGGGTTTTTTCAACTTCTGTATATGCAACTAAATCATCATGATTAAATCTATATTTTATATCAATTAAATATCCATCTTCATCTACATCACGATGAAAGTAAACCGGTTGCAGGTTTTCCGGATTAACCCATGACTGATAAATATCACGCACCTGGAAAAACCAATCGTAAAATGTATAGGTAACTCCTGTAGCTTTTAAATTAATGACTTCCTTATCAAACATAGTGTCTTCAATGGTTTCGAACCGAACCCCTCCCACATCAGTCCATACAAAGAACCAGTTATAAGTTATTACATAGTCTAATGTTTCTCCTGAATTAAATGCTCGATTTTTAATTTCGCACGACTTGTTTTGTGATTTTAAAGTCAACGTAATTAAAAACAATACAATGTAAATTGACAGTTTCCTCATTCTTTATAGATAGTTCATTATTCCCAAAATTAAGTTTCAAGTTTTTTTTACTTTGAACTAAAAACTTGAAATTTTTTAACTTATTACACTAAAATCGATTTTTTTGTTTGATATTTTTTTGAGTTGTTGAGCCAGAACATAGTTATCCGTACTTTTTAATTCAGCATCTTCATCAAGAATTCCTTCTGCAATATCTCGAACATATTGTATTAATTTTCCATCCTGACCTAAATTAGCAATCTTCAGATCAAAAGCCAATCCACTTTGTTGAGTTCCTTCAATATCTCCAGGCCCACGAAGTTTTAAATCAGCCTCTGCAATTTCGAAACCATCATTAGTTTTTGTCATTATATCGATTCGTTTTCGCGATTCGTTCGAAAGCTTATAACCACTCATTAAAACACAATATGACTGATCCGCTCCACGTCCAACCCTACCTCGTAACTGATGTAATTGCGACAGTCCGAATCGTTCAGTACTCTCAATAACCATAACCGATGCATTTGGAATATTAACACCTACTTCAATAACTGTTGTAGCAACCATTATATGTGTTTGCCCTCTTACAAATAGGTTCATTGCAGCATCTTTTTCTTTGGCTTTCATTTTTCCATGAACGACACTCACTGCATATTTAGGAGGAGGAAATGCCCGTGATATGCTTTCATATCCGTCTTCCAAATCCTTATAATCCATTTTTTCTGATTCCTTAATCAGTGGATATACAATATAAATTTGTCTTCCCTGTTCAATCTGTTGTTTAATGAATCCAAACATTCTTAAACGCTTCGAATCATACAAATGAATGGTTTGAATAGGTTTTCGACCTGGAGGTAATTCATCAATTACAGAAACATCCAAATCGCCATAAATTGTCATTGCCAATGTTCGAGGAATTGGTGTTGCTGTCATCACCAAAATATGCGGTGGATGATGATTTTTCTTCCATAATTTAGCACGCTGTGCTACTCCAAATCGATGTTGCTCGTCAATTACAACCAGTCCAAGATTCTTGAATTTTACCGTTTCTTCAATTAAAGCATGGGTGCCGATAAGAATTTGCAATTCACCTGTAACTAGAC
>JBHOSR010000147.1:0-3195 GCA_042584405.1 Bacteroidota bacterium | reverse complement strand
TATTTATACTTTTAAATTATTAAGCAAGAATCAAAACATTATGTTATCTTTTTTTCATTCCAAAAAGTACTCTCAAAATACTTACTCTTCTTATTAACTGGTATAAAGATACTGTAGCTACCAGTGATGAAAAAAGTATAATTAAGAATTTAGCCATAATATTTATATCATAAGAAATTATGTAATAACCGGTTAAGATTATAACTGTTTGATGCAAAATATAAAAAGGTAAAATACCAACATTGAGGTTATTCAATAACTTATGATTAAAATTAAGTTTTCTTTGACTCAGACCAAATAAAAACATTACCCAAGAGAAAGTTCCAAGACACGAAATAATTGACCATATAATAAATAACATTGGAGAACTATTAGGATCAAGTTCAGGATAATTTCTTGTGGCATATGCTATTACAGCTGTAATTAGAATCCCAATATTTAAAAATAAGTAAGTGTGTTTACGTGTTAATTCAATAAAATTTCGTTGTGTCATAAAAATGTAACCTAAAAGAAAATACATGCTATACACAAAAAAATCAGCCCAATTTAAGTATCCCGGGAAAAGAGGCCTAAGAGTAATTTCAAATAATATAATTGGTATTATAAAAAGAAAAATTCCATAATTTTTATTTGCTATTATTGTAAAAAACCTTGTGATTAAGTTATTTTTTGTTAGTGCTCTTAAAAATGGCAACGAAACTAAAGTCATTACAAACAAAAATGCAAGATACCATATATGATAACCCAAATGTCCTGTCCAACTAAGATTTATTCCAGGATGCCCGATTAACAACCATGAAGGATAGTTCATGATGAATTCAAAAGCACTACCTTCAAACCAACCATTAGATATAGCTTCAAGGAATTTTTGAGGAGGTACTAATAGGAATACTCCAAAAATAAAAGGGACTATTAATCTTTTAAATCGATCTTTTACGAATAATCCATTTCTAGATTTTAGTGCAAAAAAAGTACCTACTCCTGAGATGAAGAATATTAAATGCATTCGCCAACCATGTGTAAAGCCAACAAATATGTTAACAAATTCACTGTGTGCTGCATTTTTTAGATGCCACGGATATATATCAAAAAACCTGGCTGCATGGAAAACAAATAATAATCCGAATGCTAATACTCTAAGCCAATCTATATAATAAAGTCTTTCTTTATTGCTTGTATTTGAATCTAAATTTTTCATGATCTTGTGTTTTTAATGATTTGAAAACAAATGTTAGTATAAACCGATTTTAACTCCAATACTGATATTTAATCCACTCATATCCTCATTTGTAACATTTGTTTTTGAAACATGAATGCTATTTTCATTTAAGCCCCATGCATATCTATAACTTAATCCTACAACTAGCCTGGTATTTTCTCGTAAATTTAATTCAACATTAGCTCCTGGTTCAATGAAGTAAAACTCTGTACCACTGGTATTCATAAAATTATCAAACAGACTGGATTTGTCGTTCTCATAATCCTTTGTTGTTGCATACGACACAAGAAATTGAGCACTTGCATGCATCAAATTATTTGGCTTATAAGTATATTGAGTTAAAAATCCCATGTAACTATAATTAACTGTAGGATGGCCAACGTTTGCTCCAATAGATGCACCAATTAATGTACTCCTATTTATTAAAGCACCTCCATAAAATCCTATTAAACTTCCAGTTTTATTCTGAATTGAGTTAAATTTTACTTCGGATGACCATACATATCCTATATTAGTATCAGGACCAAAAAGAGTTTTTAGTGAATCGGTTTGAGCTTTTGAATGATTAGCTATCAGAACTAATAAGATTGAGATAATAGCTACAATTAATAAATTAGTTCTTACTTTTCTACTTTGTTCTTTAGTTAAAGTTTTCATGATTGTAATTTTTAAGTGATTTATAAAATTGTTATGTTTTGAATGATTTACACAACAAATATCACAAGAAGAAATACGCCGATCGTCCAAACGTATAAGAGCGGACACACCCTATAAGTTTGGACGTCCAATATACTCAAAAAGAGAACTTTAGACTGAAACGCTTTTTTGAAATTCTGAAGGAGTAAAGTTTGTTGCCTTCTTAAAAATGCTGTTAAATGAAGATTTTGAATTAAATCCGCATTCATATGCCATACCTAACAATGTATAGTGCTCAAATTTTGGATTACTAATACATTTTTTAACTTCCTCTACCCTGTAATTATTAATAAAATCGAAGAAATTTACATTAAGCTTTTCATTTATTACTTGAGAAATATAATTAGTAGATACTCCAATACTTTCTGATATATCTTTTAAAGATAGCTTACTTTCGAAATATGGCTTTTCTTTTTCCATATATTCTAATAGAGTTCTGAGATATTTTTCAGCTTCATCTGGCTTTAAACCCGAGCTTTTGTATTTTTCTTTGTTAGTCTCATTATTTTTAATTCTTTCCTGAATTAAAGTACTTTTCTCGTTTAAAGCATAGTGTTTTATTGCATCCTTTGCTTCTTCCAAACTAATCCCTTTATATATAGCAGGTTGCTGCATTCCATAATAGCCCATAAAAAATACTAAGATGGTAATTCCAGTGAATATTATATTATCACCTACCCAGTATGGCATAACAGGAAATACATCGCTTAATAAATTTGTTCCTAACGAAATAATAGCAAGTATGATTTTGCATATCAAGATAAGTTTTAGCCAGGTTAAATTTATTTTTTCGGTATATGAGAAACTATTTTTTATATTTTTTGAATGCTTACGTAATAAGATTAATATCAGAACTGTATATGTTGGTGAAGAAAAAACAAGAAAGAATTCAGCTGCATAAATCATAAATACAGGATCATTTCCCATTTGCATAAAATATTCTAATTTTTCTGGAGCACTTAAGAAATAGAAATTAATTAAAAAATAAGTAACAAAAACTACGAATGGTAGGGCGTGTAGAAAATATATCGATTTAAATATCGCATTTTTATTTATTAATAAATATGCATAAATAAATATAAAAGGACCAATAAGCATCGGAATGCAATATGTTATTCCCATTGCATGAGGAAATTTACCGATAAATCCGGTATTCCTAAAGTAATTGTCTAACAGCAATAAACCAATACTAATAAAAAAAAGTGCTAAAAAGAAATCAGCTTGTTTTTTGTTTTTTTTATTAAATAACAAGAAGGTAAGAAAAAACGATTGAATAGTGC
>JBHOSR010000146.1:0-3429 GCA_042584405.1 Bacteroidota bacterium | reverse complement strand
TTATATCTGCTTTGTTTTCATTCATTTCAGGATTTTCATTTTGTTGTCCATCTTGAACAGAATCAGAGTTTTGTGGATCTTTAGCGCTCATAATATTAGTTTTTCTTATTCAAATGATATCTTATTTAATCATTTGTTAATTTATAGGTTACGAAAATAAATATTTAACTACTAATACTCAAAGAATTTTAATATTAAATGTTAAAATACATAAATATACAATTTTATACTAAAACTGATAAAATAAAAGACTGTTCAACTAAATTTGTTGAACAGTCTTAACTCTAACCAAACCTAAATAAATAATCTAATTAAAACTTAAACCCAAAAGTTAATATGAAGTTATTTAATTTGTTATCTATACTTGCTTCTTCAGTGTTATACTCATATTCATAAGCAGATATTTTATAACTTGAACTTGTTTGTGCAAAAGCAAAATCAATAAAAAAGTTCTTTTCTCTATAACCTAATCCACCTGATAAAGTAATTTTATTATAATCTGAAGTTGAAACTCCATCAATCTTTTTAAACGGACTTGGTGAATATCTTCCTCCGCCCCTGAGATATAAGCTACCAAATCTAAATTCAGCTCCTGCTCTTAAATTATGAGTTTCCTGAAAAATAGCTTTGATATCTGAGTTATCTTGTATAATACCATTTTGATCATTAAATTCATCACCAAGTTGCATCGTTGAGTAATCGGCATATTCATAATCTATATCGATCAATGCAAATTTACCTATTTGAAAACCTACACTACCGACCGCTCTAAGAGGAGTATACAATTCATATTCATAAGTTTGTACTGGAGATATGCTACCATCTGCATTAAATGATTCAAAATCACCATATGCTTCGTTGTAAAATTCCTGATCTATATTATAAAAAGTTGGTAAATGAAAAGAAGCTCCCAGTCGTACGAATTCGATTGGTTTATATATAGCTCCAAATTTAAAAGTAAAACCCGTACCTTCACTAGAAGAGCGCTCTTTAAACTCAAAAGCGTCAATAAACGAAATTGGTAATCCTGAGGTTTCTCTTTCGTAGTGTGAAGCATACTCTTCATATCTTAATCTTGTAATTCCTATTGATGCTCCTATATATAATTTGTGCGCATAATTACCACCAAATGCAAAGTTAAATTCACTAATTGAGCCTTCTGTTTTAATAATCTTTCTTTGATAAATTTCAAAATTTGATGGATCATTAATAACAGCATCGGTTATTTCACTATAAAATTCGTTTAAAACTGTATCATAATCCATTATATACGCATCCCAAATTAAAAACTCATACAAACCATCTAACTCGTAAGGATCACTCGTTGTTGCATTTGCCTGGTTAATAAACGTTTCCATTAAAGATGAATTATTAACTCCCTGGAAATGAATGTCATTATTTAAATCAGAAGTTCTATTTAAACTCACAGCGAAATTAAAATTCACCCACCGTGTATCTGAGTTCTCTAAATCATAGGAAGCAACAAAACCAATATTATTTAAGTTAACTGCATATCCATTTTCATCAATGTTATTATTGATATAAGTTGATGAATTAGAATTATAACTCATTCCTGGTGAAAATATAATTTCTGAACCTCTGTAGACACCTAGGCCCGCAGGATTAATAACAATTGAAGACTGATCACCTCCAAGAGCTCCAAATGCACCTCCCATACCAACAAATCGAGCGGTTCCTCCATAATCGTTTGTTGAAAATTTCAATGCATTATCTACGTAAACTGATTGAGAATATATTAATGTACTGCTTATTATACTTATGGTTATTATAAAAAATATTTTTTTCATTTCATTTCAAATTTAATAAAACACTAATAGATTATCTTCTTCCTCTACTACTACTGCTGCTACTGCCACTTGATCGAGAGCTACCACTGGAACCGGAACTCCTACTTGAAGAACCTGAACTACCTGAAGATCCAGAACTTCTGACTGATCCAGAACTTCTATTTGATGAACCTGAGCTTCCTGAAGATCTAGTTGATCTGGTAGGTGTGTATGAACTTCCTGAACCTGAGCGAGTAGTGCTTGATCTATTAGGAGAATAAGTAGATGTTCTTGTTGTTCCACTTGATCCACTTCCTGAACTTCTACTTGTGCTTTCTGGTCTGTTATATCGAGTAGCTGTACGTGAAGGACTGCTATAAGTCGACCTTGTTGTTTGTTTTGGTCTTGTGTAATTTCTACTTGTTCCAGATCCTCCTGAACTTGTTGTTCTAACCGTTGTATTTGTTCTTTGTCCATTTGCTTCTCTTACCCGAACAGTATTGCCAGTTTCACTAATTTCTCTACTCCTGGTTACATTACTTGCATCTCCAGTCCGAACAGTCCTTCCTGATTGTCTGTCTATTCCAGATTTAACTGTACTTGATGATCTTACGTCCCTGGCCATATAAGTTTCAGGCAAATCTCTTGAAGCTCTTCCAACAGCTGTTCCATTTCTAGTTGTTCCAGCTAAGGTTCTTTGTCTGTATGAGTGAAACGAAGAACCAGCATAATTATCATTATTATAATGGTTATAATTTGGATAATGAGAATAATGCCCATAATAATATGGGTTATAATATCCATTATAGTAAGAATAATAATAAGGTCTATAATAGAAAGAACTATAATAATAAGGATAACCATATCCATAATAATAAGACCATGATGGTCTGTAATACCATGATGACATCCAGTACGGCTCAACCCAAATTTGATCACCCATTATTATTACATTATAATAAGGATCGTTAAAGTAAGCTTGTGCATACCAATAATCATCAGAGAAAGTAATAAAATAATTATTACTAATTCCTCCATAAGGACTTCTCATAGCTTCCATTCTTCTCTCATATGACTCATCGTAACTATCAACAACAATACTTTCATATGGATTTTCATACTCCTCGTCACTTTCATAAATAACAGTATCAATTTCAGCTTTTGTGTCATCTTCTAGGATGTCTGAAATTTCTTTATCGTACTTGTCTCCAAAAATAGTTGATTGACTCTTTTTTGAAGTTGGATGATCATAGACATCATTACTTGCAATCAATTCATCCTTAGGCGAGTAATATATATCGTCATTTACCGTGCTTTGCTGTAATGATGAACATGAGGCCAGTAATATAGATAAAAAATAAATTAAATAAATTTTTGTTTTCATAATGAACCTCCTGTTTAGTTATATTTTAATAATTAATTTCGTTATTTTTGCAGCTCTAAAATTATTGTTAAAATCATTAAAACATAAGCAAAAATCATACCATATATGGCCGATAAACTTACAAAAAGAGAAGAAAATTATTCGCAATGGTATAACGAATTAGTAGTTAAGGCTGATTTAGCTGAAAATTCTGCAGTACGAGGATCAATGGTAATAAAGCCATATGGCTACTCTATTTGGGAAAAAATACAAGCAGCA
>JBHOSR010000145.1:0-3435 GCA_042584405.1 Bacteroidota bacterium | reverse complement strand
AAACTGATGCCAATGAGAATTTTGCTAAACAGTTAGCTGAATTAGGAGATACGTATGTATTTAACGCTTTCGGAACTGCACATAGAGCACATGCTTCTACCTACACTTTAGCCAAGTTTTTTCCCGATGATAAAATGTTTGGTTACCTTGTAGAAAATGAAATAAGTAATATTGATAAAGTTGTAAAAAAAGCAAAAAGGCCTTTTACAGCAGTTCTTGGAGGATCAAAGGTCTCAACAAAGATTCATATCATTTTAGCTTTAATCGAAAAGGTTGATAATTTAATTATTGGAGGTGGAATTGCTTATACATTTTCTAAAGCAAAGGGAGGTAAGATCGGTAAATCATTAGTTGAAGACGATTATATAGATGTTGCTAAAGAAATTATGGAAAAAGCTAAAAAGAAAGGTGTTAATCTTTATTTACCAACTGACTGCATTATAGCCGATGATTTTAAAAATGATGCACAAATTGAGCATTGCGAAATAGATGTTATTAAAGACGGTTGGATGGGATTGGATATTGGTATTAAATCAGCTAATAAGTTCACAGAAGTTATTGAAGATTCTTCCACAGTTTTATGGAACGGACCTATTGGTGTATTTGAAATGTCGAATTTCTCTATGGGAACATTAAAAATAGCGATGGCGGTTTCCAGAGCAACCGACAAAGGTGCATTTTCATTAATTGGTGGTGGCGATTCAATTTCTGCTGTAAATAAATTTAGCTTAGCTCATAAAATTAGTTATATCTCAACAGCAGGTGGCGCCTTATTAGAATATATTGAAGGTAAAGAATTACCTGCTTTAAAAGCTATTAATGAGGATATTTAAAAGGTACAATCACAAACGTTTTCATTCACGGATTTCTGAGATTTTATAAATCCTTATTAAATAAATCTGATATATCCTTATTTCTTTTATTGCTTAAAAAACATTTTTGAAGTAAATTGTGTTCCCTTTCAAATACTAATTTCAAACATAAAAAATAGGAGGTAATTATGCTCGCTAAATATAATATTCCATCGATTCAAGATGCTGATCTTAACGGAAAAGTTGTTTTGGTTCGTGTTGATCACAATGTAGTAAAAAAAGGAATTATTCACGATCCATACCGAATTGATGCTACTATAGGAACCTTATATCATATAAACGCAAAAGGTGGTAAAATCATATTAATGTCGCATGTTGGCCGTCCAAAAGATAAAAAAACAGGTGACATTAAAATTAGTAAAGACACTTCAGTTGAACCCATTGTTGAGTATTTAAGAAACAAACTTCATATTAATATGAAGATACCAGAGTTTTATGATCACGACAATAAAGGTTATATAGGAATTGAAACATCTATTAATCACTTAATCCGTGAATTAAAAGATGGTAAAATTGACGGAATTTACTTACCTAATACACGCTGGTTCCAAGGCGAAGAAGCTAAAGGAGCAGATCAGGATCGCTTTGCAAATCAGCTTGCCGGATTAGCCGATATTTATGTAAACGATGCTTTTGGTTCATGGCAACCTCACGCATCAACTGTGGGAATAAATAAGTACTTGCCTTCGTATGCAGGTTTCTTAATGAAAAAAGAGATTGAGAACCTTGAAAGAATTTACAGTCCACAATCTCCATTTATTTCTGTTGTGGCTGGATCAAAATTTGACACGAAGATTGATTCTTTGTATGCTTTGATAAAAAAATCTGATTATCTCGTATTAGGTGGAGTTATTTATAATGCATATTTATATGCTAAATATGGAATTGAAATAAAAGGTATTTCAGAAGAAGATTTAGCACATGCTAAGGAATTTGTAAAATTCAGCGAACAGTACCCGGGTAAATTGGTAGAACTTCCTTTTATTGTTGAATCGGATACACTGGAAGGGAAATTTGAAGGTAAAAACAGGGTACATAATATTCATGAATTAAAGCCTGGAACAAAGCTTAATTATGTACTAGATGTTGCAAAAGAATCATTCACTGAAGAAAAAATCCATAAAATATTCTCATCCGCGCGAACTATTTTCGTGAATGCTGTTATGGGCTTTACTCCACATTTCAACGAAGGCACCATTGCTCTAGATGAATTAATCGACGAAAATGTTGAGGCTGTTAAATTGTATGGTGGTGGAGATACCATGCAAGAACTAAAAAGATTACTTCCAGGTTTATATATTGTAGCCCTCGATAGTCCTAAGTATTATATATTTACAGGAGGTGGAGCTGTTTTAAAAGCAATACAAGAAGGAACTACGTTAGGAATTGAACCCGTTAAAGCTTTAACAAAATAAAAAAAAATCGCATTTTTGTATTTGTAAAAATCATAAGAAGTCAGTTTACATCCTGGCTTCTTTTCTTTCTATAATTAACATAAATAAAAACATGAAAGCTTTTAAGGCATACGACATTAGAGGTATTTACAACGAAGATTTTAATAAAGATGATGCTTATAAAATCGGTTTTTTTCTCCCTGAATTATTACAAGCTGACAATATTTTAGTGGGTAGAGACGTAAGGATTTCATCTGATGAAATATTTGAAAATCTTGCACAGGGTATAATCGATAGTGGTGCAAATGTATATAATATTGGCATTTCTACAACTCCAATGGTATATTACATCACTGCTAAACATAAATTTGCAGCATCGGTTCAAATTACTGCTTCACACAATTCTCGTGAATATAACGGGATGAAAATCTCAAAATCGAATGCTCTACCCGTTGGTTTTGACACAGGTTTAAATAAGCTTTTGGAAATGATGCAAACACGTGAAATTGTAATTGCAGATAAAAAAGGGAAGATCGTTGATTATAAAGTCAAGGATGAATATGTTGCATTTCTTAAAACTTATGTTCAAGATTACTCAAATCTAAAGATGGCTGTTGATTGTTCTAATGGCATGGCGGGTTTTTTAATTAAAAAGCTTTTGGGCAAAAATCCTATTTATTTGTATGAGGAGTTAGACGGAAGTTTCCCAAATCATGAGCCTAATCCCCTTATCCAAGAAAACGTTTCTGATCTTAAAAAAACAGTATTAGAAGAAAAATGCGACATTGGAGTTATTTTCGATGGAGATGCCGACCGTGTGATGTTTGTAGATGAAAAAGGACAATTTATTTCTCCTGATTTGATGATTGGATTTATGGCAAACTATTTTCTTGAAAAAGAAAAAGGGACTGTTTTGGAAGATATTCGTACATCTAAGGCAGTAAAAGAATATGTTGAAAAGTTAGGGGGTAAAATGCACACATGGAGAGTGGGACGCGCTTATGCAACACCTAAACTAAGAGAAATTAAAGGCATTTATGGCGGAGAACTGGCAGGGCATTACTATTTCCGTGATTTCTTTTATTCTGATTCAGGAATTTTAGCATCCTTAATTGTATTAAACCTGGTCTCAAAATTCAAAAAAGAAGGAAAAACACTTTCTGAGATAA
>JBHOSR010000144.1:0-3450 GCA_042584405.1 Bacteroidota bacterium | reverse complement strand
ATTTCAGTTTCTGATATTGAAGTTTTTCCAATTAGATTTTCACTATCTACAATAACCGACTGAACTGTAACTTGCGACGAGCCTCCTTGAAAAATAATAGGTTGAAATAAAAATTCAAGTTTATTATTTAATACAACTAGTTCAGATTCGCTTCCATTACCTGCAATATCAACCGCTTGATTAGAAATAATTATTTCTAACTCATTATCCTTATTTAGATCTTCTACTATAATTGGGTTTGATATACTTGCAGTAATCTCTGGCGATGAAAATAGAGCCTTACTAGAAATATCAAAGGAGTATATTTTTCTTGGTTTCTCAGGATATCCAGCATTAACAGAAAATAGAAATTCTTTGTTTTTATTCTCATTTAAGTTATACAATCCAATTGGAAAAACTTCAATATCAGAAACTGAAATACTGATTTTAGTAATAAACGTTCTGAATACGATTGGTATTTTATCATTCTGAGAATCTAATACATATAAAAAAAGTGAATCGGATTTTTCGGTAAAAACAAAAATCTCTTTTATTTTATCGTTATTATAATCATCAACAAATACTTTACAATTTTTTATTGGTGATTCAAGAAAATTCCATAGGAGTTTAAAATTATCATTGGAATCATATAAATATAATGTGGGCTGAAAAATTCTATCGTAATGATAATAATGAAGTTTCTCGCTATTGCCATCATCGTCAATATCGAAATAGTACACTTCTCCATTGTTGCTAAGCTTTGTTTCTTCAATCAGCTCTGTATAATATCGGGGCATATATCTGGCAAATAAGAATATTGCCAATACGCTTAAAATAATACTTGCTACAATAGGATGATTCAAATATCTGCGCCACCGTTTACTCACCACTCTAGATTTTTCTCATTAAAAAATTGAATATCGAATTTAATACTATTTTTTAAATTATAAAAGGGTTTCAGAAATTAATAATTAATAAGTTAGGGTATTTGTTAGATCAAAATACAAAATAACGTTTGTGTGAATAGTTACAATGGATTATTTTTACAATCATAATGGTTTACTTTTATTAAGCTAAATTAACTAGATATTACAAAACTTTTTTACAATTGAATTCGTATCATAAATTGTTTTTCTGGTGTACAAATTGCATGTTCCTATACAAATTAAAATAATACTAAATCATGAAAAAATCATTAATCTTCGTTTTTAGTTTTATATTGTTAGTACCAATTTTTATTGGTTGTAAAGAAGAAGATAATGATACACCACCTATTATACCCCCTTATGAATCAATAAGGATAGCTTTTAACAATTTCTATATTGACACAGATACCTTAGGCTATTTAAATACAAAACACCAAATATCTGACTACAATACACAAACTAACTATCGATTTGCTACTGAATCAGTAGATTTCTGGGATCATCTGCTAACTGTAACTTTAATTATTCCTGTTCGTTCATACTATTTTTCATTCATTCATACACCAACTTATTTAGGAAATAATAAATGGGAATGGAACTTTAATATGAATAGTTTTACAAGTACATATACTATTCACTTAACCGGAGAATTAGGAACTACTGATATAAAATGGGAAATGTATATTGGTGAAACGGGTGATGAAGGGTTTCCTGAATTTAAATGGTTGGAAGGAACTTCTCATATAGATGGCAATAGTGGACAATGGTTTTTATATCATAGTTATCAATTCCAGGAAGAAGTGCTTCAAATTGATTGGACAAAATCAGGTAAAGATATTGTAGAAAAAACGTATACATATATTCGAGAACTTAATGATAATCGAGAAACTGAACCATTTAATGGAAGTTATCTAATTTATGTTATACAGAATGATTATTATGATGGTCATAATTCTAATCATTTCTATGATACATTGACAACTCAATTTGTGGATGTAGATATAGAATGGAGTACAACGGAGTATTACGGACATGTAAAAGCCGAACATAAATTTGGTGATACAGAATGGCATTGCTGGGATGATTTTGGAAATGATACTAGCTGTAATTAATAAGAATATAAAATAATAACATACAAAAAGGAGGCTCTTTATAACCTCCTTTTTAGTATCCTTAAGTTTCATGTTTTTTATTAAAGCTTTTAACTTATAGATTTCACTTTCATAAAATTTATAGATAATCGAATTTCATAAACTCATTACAAGTTTGTAAATTAAGCTTTGGCTTGTAAATTATTTAGTATTATTTTAGTCAGATATTGTAATAAAAATATTGTTTATGGAAATAAAAGCATTTCAAGATTATTATCCTGATCATTTAAGCCATTGTTATGGTTGTGGTAAATTAAATGAGCACGGATACCAGATTAAAACGGTGTGGGATGGCGATGAAACATTAACTACATTTACTCCAAGAGATTATCATACAGCTATTCCAGGTTATGTATACGGAGGATTACTAGCTTCACTTATCGATTGTCATGGAACTGGCTCGGCAGCTGCGGCCATGTATAAGCAAGAAAATAGAGAAATGGACACCGAACCTTCGTTTAGATTTTTAACCGGAACATTAGTTGTAAAATATTTAAAACCAACACCAATAGATTGTACTTTACAAATTCGAGGAAAAATTAGAGAGATAAAAGGGAAAAAAGTTACTGTTGATGTTGAAGTATGGGCTAATGATGTAGTTACTGTTACCGGAGAAGTAGTTACCATTCAGGTCCCTGATAAGTATATAAAAGAAATAATAAAAAGTGCTGCTAAATAATTTAACAGCACTTTTTTATTTTAAAAGCTTTTACGGAATTCCTTGTATTAATATTTTTCGACGTCCTGCTCACCATATAGAACTCTTAAACCTTTCATCGCTAGAGTCTCAATAGTATCTGAACCCGGATAAACTGTAACATCTGCAATTCTTTCTACTCGTTCAACTATTTTTCGGACAAACCAACTGCTATTAGCAACAGGTCCAGTAATAATAATTGAATCAACTTCTCCGGCGAGAACTGCATACATGGAACCAATTGTTTTAGAAACCTGATAAGCCATTGCTTCAAAAATTTTTTCTGCTTCTTTATTTCCGTCCATTACTCTTTGATCAATATCAATACCACTATATGTGCCGAAATAAGCATATAATCCTCCTTCAGTACTAACTTTTCTTAATAACTCTTCCTCGGTATATTTTCCGCTAAAACATAATCGAATTAAATCGCCGGTAGGTAAACTTCCTGCTCGAATTGGTGAGAATGGACCATCGCCATCGTAACCCATGTTTGAATCAATAACTCTGCCTTTTTTATGCGCACCAACAGTTATACCTGTTCCTAAATGAGCCACAATTAAATTTAATTCTTCGTATTCTTTATTAATTGATTTAGCATAACGACGTGCAACGTATTTTTGGTTTAAAGCATGAAAGATTGATCTTCGCTTAATTTCAGGTAATCCGGTATATCTGGCTATATCATCATATTCAT
>JBHOSR010000143.1:0-3467 GCA_042584405.1 Bacteroidota bacterium | reverse complement strand
ATTATCTTTAACAAAAAACTGCTAAAAAAGGTCAACCTATTTTAGCACGAGACAAATCAGAAAGTGAATTGTTATACGGTTCATATTTTAGATAAAGCACTTATTACTGCAACAGCCATTAGTATGGTTGCAATAGAATTCATCAAACAATGCACCCATATTCCAATATAAATATTCTTCTTCCACCATACTACATAAAATAATGGAAGAAGACCGATAATTCTGCTGAATATCTGCCATGGTGTAAAAAAATGATATATGGAAAATAAAACTGTATTTATGAATGGGGCCCATTTTCCAAACCTCGAAATGCGGGGGAGTAAAAATCCTCTAAAATAAAGCTCTTCTACAATAGGGCCAATAATTCCATTAACCAGAAATCCAATTACAAGAGTAATAATTAAAATGGGGTTTGAATAATTAGATAAATTTGTAATTATTTCATTCAATTGTAATTGATCAGGAAACCAATTAAATAAATGGCTAAATAGAAAAGTATCTATAGGCGCGGCAATTAATGTGTAAGCGATTATAGCCCATATTAGAAGGGAAGGAATAAAAATTAAATACTGAGAAGCAGGAATGGGCTCACGGTAAAATATAGCTTCCACAAGAGAAACCTTTTTTTGAAGTCTATATCCTTTTACAATTATTATACCCAATTCAAATGGGATTACTATAATAACAGCTATAATTAAAAATGTAAGGATGGATGGCAATCCCAGTGGATTTAGAATAGGTACAAGAATAAAGTACAAGATAGATGCAATTGCGCCTGGGATTAAATGTAATATTATAGAAAGAAAGAATGAGTGCTGCTCAATTTGATTATGATCATTCTCTTGATTCTGAGATAACATTATTATAGCTTATTATTATTATTGATTTATCAAAATGTTAAAAGCCATATAACATATTATTCTACTGCCATATCAGCATGAATGTAAATATACAACATCGAAAACCGAATGTCAAATTATTCATAGATTGTGATTATGAGCAATGTAATACTTTAAATTATCAGTAATATGCGTAAAAAGAATATCCTAAAAGTCATGAAAAGCAACATAGGCATAACATCGGTTCAAATTTAAGCGGGGTTTTAGTAGTATTCTAATAATTAATTCTATCTTTAACTTTATTAACGGGTGACCGGGAAACGCGGCGAAATCCCCGCCAAAATTTAACCGAAAAACGTTATAAATAAGCCGCGAAATTCAGTTTTTCGAGCAATTCTGCTCTTTTTGTCAAGTAAATATTTTTGGTTATTTAAGTCACTTTCTGACAGTTTTTACTTTTAGTGTAGTTTTTTCTGTCTGATAATAAAAGTATAATTTATTCGTGCTATTTGATACTGAATTTATCGAGATTGGTTTGGCAAGTATGATAGAAAATTGTTTTAGTTATCCCTATGCACTATTGCGCTATTGCGCAAAATGGAACTTATATGTAAATTTTACTATGCCATTAATCTACAAAACATTTTTAATTTATGGTATGCTTTATTACTCCAATATTTTATTATGTTTGCAAATATTTTTTTATCAATAATTAATAATAAGTATGAGAAAAATTAAGACTATTTTGACAGTTATTATGGCTGTATTTGTATTAACATCATGTCAGGATGATATAGGAAAAGGAGAGCTTGAAAACATTACAGTAAAAAAAGCACCTACAAAAGTTGAATATATTGTAGGTGAGACTTTAGACCTTTCAGGACTTGTAATATCATTAATCATGGATAATGGAGAAACTGAAGATGTTGCCTATCCTGATTTTACGGACAATGGAATAACTTGTGTACCAATTGATGGCACGGAACTTAATATTTCATCGACAAAATTAACTATTACTCATTTAATTACGGGTATGAGCGTAACACAATCCATTACAGTTAATGAGATTACAGTGAGTGAGATTTCAATAAAAACAGCACCAACTAAAATATATTATGGTGCTGGTCAATTATTAGATCTCACAGGACTTGAAGTAACTCTTACAATGAATAACGGAAATACCGAAGATGTAAGTTATTCCGATTTTGAAGGTAAAGGTTTAACTTGTTCTCCGGCAAATGAAACAGTACTTACAGTGGCATCAACGTCTGTTAGTATTACGCATACCAGTAATGGCAGCAGTACTAATCAGACTATTAATGTTAGCGACATTGTAGCTGAGATTGTAATAGATACACCACCAACCATAATTGATTTTTACGTTGGCGAAGTTTTAGATCTTTCTGGGCTTGTTGTAGCACTTACAATGGATAATGGTGCATATATGGAGATCAATTTCTCTGAATTTGAAAATTATGGTTTGACATGTACGCCAGAAAATGGGACTTATCTTTTAGCAACAATGACAAACGTTGAAATAGAGCATGCTGAAACGAATAAAATTGCGAATCAGTTAATTACGGTTTTAACAATACTAATCGATGTTGATGGTAATACGTATTCATTTACAAAAATTGGTAATCAGTTATGGATGGCAGAAAATCTAAGAACTACACATTATGCAGATGGTACCAAAATTACGTTAGTGGAAGACGAAGCATCTTGGACTGCTCTTTCTTTATCTGATAAAGCTTACTGTTACTATGAGAATTCTTCTTTCAATATCGATTACTATGGAGCATTATATACTTGGGCAGCGGCAATGAATGGTGCAGAAAGCACAACATCAAATCCTAGCACTATTAAAGGTGCATGCCCGGATGGCTGGCATATACCGAGTGCAGGAGAGTGGATTGATTTAATTACATTTATATCTAACGATGGATACACTAGTTTAGAGGGTAAAGCTTTAAAGGCAACTTATGGTTGGATTGGTGGTTTTGGTCAAAATAACTATGGATTTACGGCAATGCCGGGAGGCCTTAGATCTAATGACGGAACATTCCATAGTGGAGGTTATTACGGTCACTTTTGGAGCACTACTGAAAATTACAGTAATCAAGCCGAAGCGTACAGTAGCAGTATGTATGCATACAGCACTTATGTTGATTCTTACCAACGTAATAAAAGTATAGGAATATCTGTGCGCTGTGTAAGGTAATATAATTTGTTCATCAAAAACTGATAAAAATTTTAGTAAACCAAATTCTCAATATAAAGCATTTGGTTTACTTTTTAGTTCATAATAAGTCTAATTCTTATCTAATGTAAAATTTGAATTTCCCTGGCCAAAGAAACTAAAACAATTAAGTACTTTGCTGATAATTAGTGCTAAACTGACAAGGTGGTTATTGGCGGCCAATTTATAACATCGGGTCATAAAGCAAGGGGGTTGTAGTGGTGGTTTGACAAGTATTTAGTACATTTGTTTCAGTGTCAACGGGTGACACTGAAACGCGGCGGTCTCCCGCCCAGCTTAATACCCGAAGACCGTTATAAGTAAGGCGCCCTTTTGCGTCATGCTAAAATAGGTTGACCTTTTTTTCACAATAAAAGACAGGTCAACAT
>JBHOSR010000142.1:0-3530 GCA_042584405.1 Bacteroidota bacterium | reverse complement strand
TCAAGTTCAGTATAAACTGATGCCATATTAAATAAACACCTTGACATCCCATTTTGAAAGTCACCAATTTCGTGATATAGTTTGGATATTGTATAATATGCATCTTCTAATAAAGACACAAAAGAATGTTTTTCTGCTAAATCTATAGAAAGTAAGATGTTTTTTATCGCATTAGATTTTTTTCCCATTATAGCATAACATTCTCCTATACTGTAATATATATTAGCTATATTATTTATATTTTCTATTTCTTCAGATAACTGTAATGCATATTTATAATTCTCTAATGCTTTATCATACTTCTTAAGTTTAACATAAACATCACCGATACTGCTCATTGCGGTTATTATATTCTCTTTACTATCTTTACTTTTTGCAACTTCTAATGAACTTTCAAAAGACTTTAATGCCTCATTGTAATTACCACTTGCTAATTGTAACTGACCTAATTTTGAGTATGACTTTAAAACTCCTTGTTCATTATTAAGCTCCTTTTGTAATTCTAATGATTCTTTTATTAAAGCCAGAGCTTTATCTTCTTGTTCAAGTTCAGTATAAACTGATGCCATATTAAATAAACACCTTGACATCCCATTTTTATCACCTATTTCTATATTAACATCTATTCCTTTTTGATAATACTCCAATGCTTGATCATAGTTACCAAGCGATTTTTGAATTAATCCCAAATTATTATATGATGCCGCAATTCCAATTTTATTATTTTGTTCAATGCTAAGATTCAGTGATTTTTTATAATACTCTAATGTCTTATCAAAGTTTCCCCAATTATAATAAACCATTCCAATATTATTATAAATATTGGCGACACTTGTGAATCTCTCTAATTCAATATTAATTTCTATTGATTTTTCATAATCCTCAAGAGCTTTATCATATTCTCCCTGGAGAACCCATATTATAGCCCTATTATTTAAGATCGCAGAGATTTTTGCCTCATTTTTTTCCTCAATAAAAAGTTTATACGCTTTTTCATACTCTTCCACGGCTTCAGGATATCTGTGCTGCAAATAGTATACTATGCCTCTATTTTTATAACCTTCGCCTTCTCCAAATTTATAATTATTCCTTCTAGAAAGTTTTATCGATTGCTCAGCATATTCTAAAGATTTATTAAGCGAAGTAGTTCTATAAGAAATAGATAGACTATTTAATACATCTATCTTTTCAATTCCATTTCGGATCTTTAAAAGAGATAATAAGCTATCAATTTCGTTTTGTGCTTGAACATCATTTTGTATCAACAACACAATAAATAACCAAAATATAAATCGACACTTTAATAGCATAACAAAATGAATGATTATAATTCTATAAAAGTATATGAAAAAGATCATATTAAATGATTATAAACAGATTTCTCTATATAATTTGAAAAAACGCAGTGTAAGTAATTTCTTCCTCTATTTGAATCTTTGTAAGTAGTGCAATAACCTTTTTTTCTTCTCCTTTTATATTCGAAACTACTATTTCATTACGCTGTCCTACTATTTTTTCTGATTTAGTATCTAATAAGGAATTAACAAATTGGTTAGAATAATTCTCTTCAGGGAATATTTTTTTAATATTTCGACCAATAACAGCATCTTTATCAACCCCCCATATGTTTTGAGCAGCTTTATTAAAAAATCTGATAACACCATTTTGATCAAAAGTAAGGATGGCATCAGGAGATTCTTGAAGTGTAATTTCAATACGTTTCTTAGCTTTCTCCATTTCAACTACTTGCTGTCTTGCTTCTTCTCTAGCTTTTTTCAATTGAGTCTGCTTTATGTTGCAGCAATGTGTCTTCGTGTTTTTTAAGTAATTCTGTTTGCCTCTTTGTTTCGATTTCCATTAATTTCTCATTGGTTTCATCTTTCCCTATACAAATGATCTTAGCAATATCATTGTACATATCTCTTACTGGAGATAAAGATACTCTTACCCAAATCTCTCTATCTTCTTTTGTTCGTTGTCGTAAAAGACCTTCCCATATTTGACCTTGTGAAACATTATCCCAAATTTCTTTTAACTTATTTAATTCTGATTTATCAACAAAATCGAAAATGCCTTTTTCCTTTAATTCAATTAAAGAATACTCCATTAAATCAACAAACTTCTGGTTACATTCTAAAAGATCACCTGTAGGAAGAAAATCAACTTTTAAAGTTGAACGATTAAGCGCATTAATCTGACCTAAATAATCGAGATGTTGTTTTTTCTGACTAGTCGTATCCATTGCTATAAAAAGTATTTTTTCAACATCCCCATCCTCATTTCTCATACAAGTGTAAGAAGACATAGTCCACAAATCTCTACCTTGTTTTGTAACATGTTTCATGTCACCTTCGAAATGTTTACCTCCATTAGCCAATTCTAACCACAATTTATCAAACCAATCCTTATCTTTTTGATTAATAAACATTGATATATGTTTGCCCTCTACTTCAGAATTTTTTTCGTACCCCAGTTTATTTAAGAATTTCGTATTAGCGTATATTAATGTACCATCTGGATTATATTCGGCTCTAATCAGTGTATGATTTACTGCATTTGTAAACGTAACAAACTTTTCACTTTGGCGTGCTGCCTCTTCTTGTGTTGCTTGCAACTCCTCCATGTTTTGTCTCATCTGCTCCTCTTGAGAAGCTAAGGTTTCTGCTTGTAATTGCGATTCTTTTAAAAGTTTAGCGGTACGTGTATTTATTTTAACATTTGATATAGTAGATGCAACACTTTCTGCAACTTTTTCTACAAATTCAACAATGTATTTCTCAACATTATGAAATGCACCTATCTCAATTACTCCATGAACTTCATCATTATATTTTAGTGGAACAACAATTAAACAACTAGGAGTTGCTTCACCTAATCCTGATGTGATATGAACATAACTTTCAGGAACATCTGTCATGAAAACTGTTTCTTGTTCTAAAATGGTAGCACCAATAATACCTTCGCCCCATTCAACTCGTTTATCTGCAAATTTTCTTCTTTCGTAAGCAAAACATGCAGTCATTCTTAAATGCTTGTCGGCTTCGTCTTCATCCTCAATAATAAATATTGCGCCTTGATTTGCATTTACATACTTTACTAAATTGCTTATTAGATTATAAGAAAGCTCTTCTATGTTATCAGTATCTTTACGAAGTATTTCTCCAAACTTTGCTAATCCTTCAGCTACCCAATTTCTTTGTTGATCCTCAAATCTTCTGGTTTCTTCTTCTTCTTTATTTTTTTTCAGGTTATCTCTTAAATCTAAGATTGATTGACCTAATACATCATCAGAACCTTGTACTTTATAGTCCGAATCAATTTTACCTAATCTAATTTTTTCTACAAATCGATAAATTCTTTGATTCTTATCAAATTCAAATTTTAATGCTGAATGCATTGTATCTGAAGCCGCAGCATACTTTCTACTCAATAAATAAGCATAGAATGCAAGAACAAAAGGAGATAAATCTAAAATAAGATAAACTGGATTATTCCTGTGTAAATCAGTAATTTCAGAAAAACTTATAGTC
>JBHOSR010000141.1:0-3638 GCA_042584405.1 Bacteroidota bacterium | reverse complement strand
TATCATTAACTAATACATCAACTGTAACATCTGTATTTATTGATGTTCCTCTTGCGTCGTCATTGGCTACTGGTAAATAATTTGGAACAGCAGTTATAGTAATTGATACTCTCGCAATAGCATAATCTCCATCAAGATCGCTTACCATATATTCATAACTATCGCTTCCTACATACCAATTGTTTGGTGTATAAGTTATTGAATGATCGGCATTAATTACTACACTTCCGTGCAATGGACTTGTATATTCTGTAACACTTGATACGCCGTCTTCCAAACCAGTATCATTGGATAAAACATCAACATCTATTGCTGTATTCATGATAGTAGATGCATTATCATCAACTGCAAGGGGTACGTAATTAGTCTCTTTTACTGTGATAGTAACTGTTGCTATTGAGCAATCTCCATCAATATCACATACCTGGTAATCGAAACTATCTGTTCCTAAATAATCGTTATCTGGAGTATAACTTATCGTATTGTCTCCATTGACAACTACTGATCCATTAATTGGATTTGTAACTGATGTAACTACTATTCCTCCATCTTCTAATCCTGTATCATTAACTAATACATCAACTGTAACATCTGTATTTATTGATGTTCCTCTTGCATCGTCATTAGCTACCGGAATATAATCTGGAATACTGGTTATGGTAATTGATACTCTTGCAATAGAGTAATCTCCATCCAAATCACTAACCATATATTCATAACTATCGGATCCTACATACCAATTATTGGGTATATAAGTTATTGAATGATCGGCATTAATTACTACACTTCCGTGTAATGGACTTGTATATTCTGTAACACTTGATACGCCGTCTTCTAAACCTGTATCATTGGATAAAACATCAACGTCAACTGCTGTATTCATTATAGTAGATGCATTATCATCAAACGCAACCGGAACATTATTACTTTCTTTTACTGCAATAGTAACTGTTGCTGTTGAGCAATCTCCATCAATATCACATACCTGGTAATCGAAACTGTCTGTTCCTAAATAATCGTTATCTGGAGTATAACTTATCGTATTGTCTCCATTGACAACTACTGATCCATTAATTGGATTTGTAACTGATGTAACTACTATTCCTCCATCTTCTAATCCTGTATCATTAACTAATACATCAACTGTAACATCTGTATTTATTGATGTTCCTCTTGAATCATCATTTGCTAATGGAACATAATTTGGAATGCTAGTTATAGTAATTGATACACTTGCAATAGCGTAATCTCCATCAAGATCACTTACCATATATTCATAAATATCGGAACCTACATACCAATTATTAGGCGTGTAAGTTATTGAATGATCAGCATTAATTACTATACTTCCATGTAAAGGACTCGTGTATTCAGTAACACTAGATACTCCATCTTCTAGACCTGTATCATTAGATAAAACATCAACACTTACAGCTGTATTCATTAAAGTAGATGCATTATCATCAACTGCAACCGGCACATAATTGGTTTCTTTTACTGTAATAGTAACTGTTGCTGTTGAGCAATCTCCATCTATATCACACACCTGGTAATCGAAACTATCTGTTCCTAAGTAATCTGTATTTGGAGTATATGTTATAGTATTATCAACATTGATTACATAAGCACCATTTGTTGGATCACTTGTAACTGAAAGTACCAGACCTCCATCTTCTAAACCGGTATCATTAACTAATACATCAACAATAATATCAGTATTTATTGATGTTCCCCTTGAATCGTCATTTGCTACTGGTATATAATCTGGAACAGCAGTTATAGTAATTGATACTCTTGCAATAGAGTAATCTCCATCAATATCACTTACCATATATTCATAACTATCGGAACCTACATACCAATTATTAGGCGTGTAAGTTATTGAATGATCAGCATTAATTACTATACTTCCATGCAATGGACTCGTATATTCAGTAACACTTGATACTCCGTCTTCCAAACCGGTATCATTTGATAAAACATCAACATTTACGGCTGTATTCATTAAAGTAGATGCATTATCATCCACTGCAACAGGCACATAATTAGTTTCTTTTACTGTAATAGTAACTGTAGCTGTTGAGCAATCTCCATCAATATCACATACCTGGTAATCGAAATTATCTGTTCCTAAGTAATCTGTATTTGGAGTATATGTTATGGTATTATCAACATTGATTACAGCAGAACCATTTAGAGGACCGCTTTCAATTGTTAGTGTCAAACCCCCATTTTCAAGGCCAGTATCATTAACTAAAACATCAACAATTACATCTGTATTTTTAGTTGTTCCTCTAGAATCATCATTAGCTAGTGGGAAATAGTTTGGTTCAGAAATAATGGTAACATTTACTGTTGCAATAGAATAATCTCCATCTACATCAGTTGCCATGTACTGATAACTATCAGATCCTACATACCAGTTATTTGGTGCATATGTAATTGAATTATCAACATTTATAGTAATGCTACCCTGCGTTGGACTACTGTATTCTGTTACACTTAGAATTCCATCTTCAAGGCCAGTATCATTAGCCAATACGTCCAAATTAACATTGGTATTCATTGTAGTTGTAACATTATCGTCTACAGCCACAGGCACATTATTTATTACTTTAATAGTTATTGTAACGGTTGCAATTGCACAATCACCATCACCATCACATACTTCATAATCGAAATTATCGGTTCCAATGTAACTAGTATTTGGGGTATACGTTATGGTGTTATCAATATTAACAGTTATTAAACCATTGGTTGGACTTGTAACAGAAGAAACTATTATTCCTCCATCTTCTAATCCTGTATCATTAACAAGCACATCAACAATAACCTCTGTATTAACTTCTGTACCTCGGGCATCATCATTCGCAAAAGGAATATTATTTGGTGCTTCAATTACTGTTACGGTAACTGTTGCAATTGAATAATCACCATCAAGATCTTCAATCCAGTATTCAAATTGATCTGTTCCTAAATACCAGTTATTTGGCATATAAGTAACGGTTCTATCCGGATTAACAACTGCACTACCATTGGTTGGATTAGTATATATATTTAAACTTTTAATTCCATCAAATAATTTAGTGTCATTAGCCAAAACATTAATAGTTACAGGAGTTTCTAAATAAGTAGTAACAGCATCATCCACAGCTACAGGAACAATATTTACATTTTTTACGTTAATTGTAACTCTTGCTGTTCCTGAACAATCTCCATCAATATCGCATACATGATATTCAAACATGTCAGTTCCAATATAATCCGTATTTGGAGTGTAAGTAATTGTGTTGTCCGGATTAATAACAACTGAACCATTCGCTGGATTATTATCAATTGTAAGATTTAGATTTCCATCTTCTAATCCTGTATCATTAAATAAAACATCCACTATTACATCGGTATTTTTACTTGTACCTCTCGAATCATCATTTGCAACCGGTATATTATTTACCAAAGGTTTAATTTCAATATATACATTAGCTATAGAAAGATCGCCATCAATATCAGTTACCATATACTTTAAGCTATCTTCACCAATAAACCAATTTGAAGGTGTATAATCAATCGTATTATCACCATAAACAACAATACCACCATCGAATAACCCACCGTCATTTGCTAATACATCAATATTA
>JBHOSR010000140.1:0-3645 GCA_042584405.1 Bacteroidota bacterium | reverse complement strand
CTATTTTAGTTTTAGTAAACTTCAATATAATCAATTCTTGTTTGTCATATTTCTCTTGAATACTAAAACTCTTCTTGATAAAATAACGCGCATCTATTATTGTTTCAACATATTCAAAATATGCAATTTGTGTATTATCGTCATAGACAATTATAATTCCATAAGCTGGTTTTCTTCTACTTAAATAACCGAGCCGGGACGTTTTAAATTTAAACGAAACAACACTTGATTGATTAATATATTTAAGATTTTTTGAAGATTTGATTTGAATCGCGAATTTTAAACCGGATGCTCCATTATTTTTAATTAATTCAACATCTAAATCAACTCCATAATCTGGTGTTTCTTCACGAGAAATAAATCTATTTTTACGAGAAAATAATCCTTTAACGTGAAGTACAGATTCTTCACTAATTTTAGAACTTTCATCAACTATAGGATTATCAAAAAATGTCATTTTAGTAAACGATTAACTAATTTTATGAAATTAGTAAAAAGATAAAACAAAACAAATCAATGATAGAAATTTAAGCTCTTTTGCGTAGTGTAGCGTAGCAAATGTGCTTAAATTAAAATTCATAATTGCCCGTAAGGGCAAAAGCGCGTTGGAATACTAAATTATTTTTTATAAAACCTGTCAAACCAATCTCAAAAAAAGCACTGTCAAAGCGCAACGAATTGGTATAATATTTTAATTATCATAATGAGAAATAATTTCTAGCGTGCAAAAAGTATCAAACCGATAAAAATGATAACTAAATTTACGGGCTAGTCAAGTTGAGATGAAGTTGCTGGAATTACTTTTTAGCGCCTTATTTATAACGGTCCGCGGGTAGCGTATCGTGCGGGTTACAGCCGCCTTGTTTACCAGTCACCCGCTGAAAACCATTACTAAAATAATATATTGTCAGCAAACTACCAAAACCCCGCATGGACGCTGACCCGCTGTTACAAACTGTGCGTGTAAGTCATTCAGCTTGTCAATTTGGTAGTATAGTTATCCATGAAACACTAAACAATTTTTTGAAAGGGCAAATCAAATTACCGGTTACGGCAAAATTAGGGTGTATTACAAACGTTTTGGTAAGTCTTTGGATGTGTGTTGACCAGTGCAGACTTACCAAAGTGTTTGTAACAGGTTAATATTAAATTTATAAAAAGTTGATAAATGTGTTTTGTAACACTAAAAACAATGGGTCACCTTTTCCTGATTTTGAGAATAAATATAAAGAGTGTTATTTTAAAATTGAATTAAACTTAAAAACAAAATTATGAGAAATCTAAAGAGAGTAAAAGTGCTAATCATAGTTAGTATGTGTCTAATACATATAACTAAAGCACAAGATCAAAGTATTATTGAATTGCAAGTAAAAGGTAAGGACAGTATACCTATGTTTATTATTTTTAAAAATGTCGATAAAAGTTTTTCAAAAGGTAAAGAAAAAGATGTTTTTAAGGAATATTTAAAAACAAATGGTAATGATGAGATGAAAAAGGTAAGAACTAAAAACGACGAACTGGGTTTTACACACGAAAGATATGAACAATTTTATAAAGGAGTAAAAGTTGAATCTGCAATATACAATGTTCATATAAAAGATGGTAAAATCGAATCAATTAATGGAAATTTCAAGCGAATAGGAAACATAAATATAAATTCAAAGATATCTGAGGAAACAGCTTTACAAAAGGCTCTGGATTATATAGGGGCTAATGTTTATATGTGGGAAATACCAGAAATGGAAGAATGGATAAAACGTGTGAAAAATGACCCAAATGCAACATTATATCCTAAATCGGAATTAGTAATTGTTGAAAATCGATATGGTAATAGAGAAATGCGTTTAGCATATAAATTTAATATATATGCTTATGACCCTTTTAGTAATGATAATATTTATGTGGATGCAAATAACGCGGGAATTCTTAATGCTGAAGCTCTTATAAAATATAATGCAGCACCAGGAATAGCTGATACAAGATATAGTGGGCAAAAGGAGATATTAACAGATAGTTATAATGGGACTTACAGGTTGCGAGATTATACTAGAGGAAATGGAATAGAAATTTTTAACATGAATAATAGCTTAGGGTTTAATAATATAACTGATTTTGAGGATAACGATAATAACTGGACAGATACAGAATGGAATAATCTGCATAAGGATAATGCTGCTTTAGATGCGCTTTGGGCTGCTCAAAAAACATACGACTATTTTTGGGAAACATTTGGTAGAAATAGTTTTGATGATTTAGGGACAGCTATAAAAGGTTATATACACTGGGGGAATAACTATGATCGTGCTGCATGGGATCCTACTGCTAATCAATTTTATTTTGGAGATGGTGGCAGTAAATACGATGCATTAACTGCCATTGATGTGGTAGCACATGAAATTGGACATGCAATTTGTGATAACACAGCCGAATTAAGCATTTACGATGAACCAGGTGCATTAGACGAAGGTTTAAGCGATATTTGGGGTGCATGTGTTGAACATTTTGCGGATCCTGAAAAGGAAACATGGTTGCAGGGTGAAGATATTAGGTTAAATGATATATGTACGCGTTCTTTAATTAATCCATCATCTTTAAGAAATACACACCCTGATTTTTATCCTCTGAAATATCCAGATACTTATAAAGGAATAGGATGGTATACTGGTGATGCAAATTATGGAGGGAGAAACCACAACTGCACAGTTATAGGCCACTGGTTTTATCTTTTATCACAAGGCGGAACAGGTACTAATGACAATGGAGATTATTTCAATGTTAGTGGTATTGGAATAGAAAATGCAGCTAAAATCGTGTATAGATTGGAAACCTCAAACTATTTAAATGTTGATGCAAGTTTTTATAATGCTCGTTTTGCTGCATTAAAATCAGCAAGAGATAAATTTGGCTTTAATTCCAATCAGGTAATACAAACAGGGAAAGCATGGTATGCCGTTGGTGTAGGAGAGTTAGATTTCCTTCCTGTTATTACTGATAGTCAAATAAGAGGTGGTTCCGATTATGTTGCATTTAACAGTGTTAATACATTTTATATAACTCCTGTAACAGATACTTTAACAACCAGTTATAGCTGGTCCATAATACCATATTCTATGAGTTGCAGTTCTGATAAGTTGCCATATTTCATTGGAAGCAGCACAGGTACACAAGTAAGAATAAAACATGGTAGTTGTCCCGGTACATATTTATTGCGATGTGTAGCAAAAAACTATTGGAGTTCGAGTTATTACCAAGATAGGGTAATAACTGTATATGATCCAAATGGTGGAGGAGGCAATCCTGGCGATCCCGATCCTTGTGATCCAGTAATGAGTATGTATCCAAATCCTGGTAAAAAAACTGAAGTTACAATTTTAAAAATTCAACAACCACCTCCGGGAGATGATCCATGTGATGAATATCCTGAAGCTTATAGCCAGTCAGAGTATGAGATTAAACTATATGATCTTTCAGGAAATGTAGTATTTATAGATACTTTCATCTCAGATACATATACATTTAAAAATGCAAATTTTAAAAGTGGTATTTACGTTGTTACGATAAAGGATAAAAAAGGGAAAGTGCATCAAAAACGATTAAATATAAAATAGGTTATAATTTAAATTATCATATAGTAAAATTTCTATT
>JBHOSR010000139.1:0-3655 GCA_042584405.1 Bacteroidota bacterium | reverse complement strand
TATTATCGGAGGAGGTAATACAGCTGTTGATGCAGCAAGGAGGGTGTTACGTGCAGAAATATCTGAAAGCGTTGCTATGATAGATGCCGCACGAAGTGCATTACGTACAACAAAGCCTGAAGAAGTAACTATATTTTACAGAAGAACTATGACAGAAATCCCCGCATATAAAGAAGAAGTTGAAGGGTCATTGAATGAAGGGATTAAAATAGAATTTTTAACTGCCCCAAAGAAAATAATTGCTGAAAAAGGAAAATTAAAAGCCTGTGAATTTATAAGAATGAAAATGGGAGAAATGGACAAGTCTGGTAGAAGAAGCCCTATCCCGATTGAAGGTTCTGAGTTTACAGTAGAACTTGATACTTTAATAATTTCAATTAGCGAAAGTCCGGATATTTCCTTCCTGAAAAAAGAAGGACTTGAATTTTCAAAATGGAATACTATTATAGTTAATCCTGAAACTTTTCAAACAAATAAACAAGAAGTATTTGCTGGAGGAGATTTAGTCACAGGGCCTAATACAGTCGTTGATGCTGTTGCAGCAGGCAAAATAACAGCACAATCAATTGATCAATATTTAAGTGGGAAAGATATAAAGCGGAAATATAGAATAACAAGGCCATCAAAATATATTGAACCTCTTGAATTATCTGATGATGAAATAGATGAATTAATGTCAGCAAAACGGCCTGTAATGCCTTGTTTATCTTCCGAAAAAAGAAAATATAATTTATTAGAAGTAGAGCAAGGCTTAACAGAAAAACAAGCAATAAAAGAAGCAAAGAGATGTTTGAGATGCGAATTGGAAACACGAGACGGGAAAAACTTTATTGAAAAAATAAAAGAAAAATCACAAGAAAAATAACAATTGACGGAATACCTTTTGATGCTCAGGAAGGTTGGACAATACTTGAAGTAGCAAGATTCTTGGGACTGGAAATACCTACCCTGTGTTATCATGAAGGTCTTTCTTCATGGGGAGGATGTCGTCTTTGCGTTGTAGAAATAGGAACTGGTGATATAACTAAATTAGTAACATCGTGCACTTATCCCGTTGAAGAAGGACTTATAGTACATACAGCAACTAAAAGAGTTGTAAATGCAAGAAAAATGATTCTTGAGTTGTTGATTGCACAATGTCCAACATCAAAAATATTACAGGATTTAGCTGCAAAAATGGGATTAAAGCGAGTTCGATTTTCCCCAAAATGGGAAAATTGTATTTACTGCGGATTATGTGTCAGAATGTGTGAAGAACAAATGATAGCTAGTGCTATAGGATTTGCTGACAGAGGTAACAAAATAAAAATTCATACACCATTTGATAAAACATCTTCTGAATGTAAAAGATGTGGCGGTTGTATATATATATGCCCTGCATGTACATTAAGATGCGAAGGCATTAATCCCAAAGATGTATTATGTGGCAGATGTGAAAATGCACTCCAGCCAACATGTTTAGATATTTATGAAGATTATAATTGCTGGATGGGATTAAAAGGTGATTGTGGAACATGTATATTAGAAAAACCTAATAATATAAAGGAGGAAACAAAATGAGTTTGACTAAAATAAACGCCACCGCGGCAACTTTAACAAAAAACCGAACAGAAGATTCTGTGGTTCCTGCAAGTGGAATGTGTGCAACCTGTATTGATGGTTGTATTGGCATGTGTGAAATCGGTAAATCAGCTTACCGTGGACATGAGGTAATCTATCCGCAACCATTTGGAATTATTACAACTGCTTCGGAAAAAAAATATCCAGTCGATTACTCTCATTTCAATATTATGGGTACCGCAGTAGGTGCACAGGGCATTGAACCAGATAGTGATAAAGCTATTTTCCCAGCTGTTAACCTTGAAGTTGTTTTCGGTCATGATAACGGTATTAAATTTCGATATCCATGGATTATACCTGGTATAGGCTCTACTAATATTGCCAAAAACAATTGGGAGGGCTTAGCCATTGGTTCAGCACTTGCTGGTACAGGACTTACCATTGGTGAAAATGTTGGTGGAATGGATGTTGAATCAGTAATCAAAAATGGGAAAATAGTTAATACTGTTGATCTAAAACGACGAGTAAAACTCTACAAAGACCATCAAATTGATGGTTATGGTGCTATTATTGTTCAGGCAAATGTAGAGGATACAAAATTGGGTATTCAGGAGTATGCTATTAAAGAACTTGGTGTTGATATTGTCGAGTTAAAATGGGGACAGGGAGCTAAAAACATTGGCGGGGAAGTAAAAATAAAAAGTCTTGAGAAAGCTCAAATGTTATATAAACGAGGCTATATTGTTTTACCAAACCCTACCGATCCTACTGTTATTCAAGCCTTTGAGCAAGGTGCTTTCTCCGAGTTTGAACGTCATTCTCGTGTCGGGATGGTATCAGAAGAAAGTTTTGCCAGCAGAGTTGAAGAATTACGAAAAGCAGGAGCTAAATATATCTTTCTTAAAACTGGGGCTTATGGACCAGCTGACCTTGCACGTGCAATTAAATTTGCATCAAAATATAAAATTGATCTTCTAACGGTTGATGGTGCAGGTGGAGGAACAGGTATGAGTCCATGGAGAATGATGAATGAATGGGGTGTGCCACCTGTTGAATTACACTCATTATTATACAAATACACAAAACATTTATCTGATAAAGGGGAATATGTTCCTCCACTTGCTTTAGCTGGAGGCTTCACCCTTGAAGACCAAATTTTTAAGGGACTCGCTCTTGGTGCACCATTTGTAAAATTAATTGGCATGGCTCGTGCCCCTATTGCTGCGGCAATGGTAGGTAAAACAATTGGCAATACAATCGAAGCCAATCAGGTTCCTGTTTATATTGAACGTTTCGGCAATTCTATAGACAGAATTTTTGTAACTGCAAGTGATCTTAAAAAAGAATTAGGAAATGATGAATTTAAAAAGCTCCCACCGGGTGCTATTGGATTATATACGTATTATGAGCGTCTCGCTCAGGGACTACGTCAACTTATGTGTGGTTCAAGAAAATTTGCATTGGAGTATATAACTAGAAATGATTTAGCATCTTTAACTCGTGAAGCAAGTGATATAAGTGGGATTCCTTATATGATGGATTATCAAAAAGAAGAAGCTGAAAAAATATTAAATTCATAAAACTTTAATGGTGCCCTTATTAAACTGTAAAATAAAAAAATGCCATTGTAATTTAAAGGATCCATATTTTGATTAGTTGGCATGCCATATAGTGTTGGTTTGCACTTACGGGCAATTTTTATGATTTTTTAAAGGGCACCATTTTTTACTTAATTAGATAACATAGAATATGTGATGCTTTGTAATTTTCGAAATAATTAAGTTGAATGGAAGCGGTTTTAAAAGGTACTAATTTTAAATTCCCAGAACAAACAGGATTTGCAAAAGGGGTATTAATTGATTTCTATTATATAAATCATAAAGTAGCTATAGAAGTTTATACAGACAGGGTAGTAATAAATGGTATAACCAATCAACACGGAGTGCCATATCTTGGACAATTAATTACTCGGTTAGGAAGTAAGCTAATGCCACATTCCTCTGAACATTTTAATTTTACAGACATTAAATATTCCGAAATAAATGTGGTAGTAAGAAAAAAAAACGATAAACTTTTAAAAGTATATATCGGAGAT
>JBHOSR010000138.1:0-3670 GCA_042584405.1 Bacteroidota bacterium | reverse complement strand
ATATTCCTTGGACTATCGCAAATTGCTCTTACACTTGAATGTGATGCAATAATTGGGGAATTGGATAGTTTTAAAACATCGTAATAGGCTGAATCTGAAATATGAGAAACATCGATGATCATTCCAATTCGATTCATTTCTTTTACAACTTCTTCACCCAAAGCACTTAAACCATTATATTCCGGTCCATTTTTGTCTGTTGATGAATCGCAAATATCATTGTTTCTTGTATGACACAAAGTAATATATCGTGCACCCAGATGAAGAATATAATCAAGCTAGTAAAGAATGGCGTGCACTCAATCGCGAATATCCAAAAGAATTAGCAACTGTAGCAGAAGCTGTAGATCATATCGATTATGTGGTAAAAACTATTGGAATAGATTATGTTGGTATTGGAACCGATTTCGATGGAGGTGGTGGACTTCTGGATTGCAAAGACGCAAGTGAAATGAAAAACATAACTATTGAACTATTAAAAAGAGGATATACTAAAGAAGAAATAAAGAAAATATGGGGTGAAAACTTTCTACGAGTTTTCAGAGAAGTAGAAAATAATACAGAGATATAGGTAGTTAGTAAGATTTCGAATATTATAACTTCTATGGTTGATACTGTAGAAGTTTTTGTATTTTTAAGGCATATAAATCAATAATATGTTAAACTTTAGAAAGAAACTTTATCAAATTATTTTTGGTACTGATACCAAACTTGGCCGACTTTTCGATATTATATTATTATGGGCAATTCTCATTAGTATTTCCGTTGTAATATTTGAAAGTTTAAAAGCTTTAAGATCAGAATACTCAACTTTTTTTATATATACTGAATGGTTTTTCACCATGCTATTTACTGTTGAATATTTTATCAGAATTTGGATTTCTCCTAAACCCTTTAAATATATTTTCAGTTATCTTGGAATTATAGATTTTTTATCAATTATACCAACATACATCAGTCTGGCATTAACAGGCACCCATTATTTAATTGTAATAAGGGCCATTCGCCTATTGCGTGTGTTTAGAATATTTAAATTAAACTATTTCTTGGGCCAGGGAGAATTAATAGCTATAGCAATAAAAGCCAGTTTTCGAAAAATAGGGGTTTTCCTTTTTGCTATATTAAACATAGTTGTCATTATTGGTGCAGTAATGTACGTTGTTGAAGGTGAAGCAAACGGATTTGATAGTATTCCAAGAAGTATTTATTGGGCCATTGTTACCATTACAACTGTTGGTTATGGAGATATATCACCTCAAACTCCTTTGGGACAATTCATTTCTTCAATAATAATGATAATGGGTTATGCCATTATAGCTGTTCCAACGGGAATAGTATCTGCGGAAATTACAAAACAAAGCTATACAAGAGAAAAACTTAAATGTCAGAAATGTGGAAATGAAATAAAACTGAGCGATAAATATTGCTCAAATTGTGGACATTTTTTATAGGTGAAAAAAGATCATAAATTAAAAGAAGACTTAATACAAACTGAATAGCTTATAATAATGCACTTGTGGATTATTTAAACTCTGAATATTTACCTCAAGCTCTTATCAATTCTTACCAGTCTATTATTGAATCGATAAATTGTTAAATAAATCAATATAAATTGAGTTCTTATGTATTAAAATCCATCGTTCATAAATTTTTTAGTAATTTGAGTTTACATTCTATCGTATTTTTCGTAGCTTAGTTAACCAAACTTGAATTTTTTAACATAAGCATATCAACTAACCACTTAACTAAATCTATTATGAAAAAAACATTATTATTATTTGTTGCTGCATTAATTGCATTGCCATTACTTATTAATTCGTGTGATGAAGATAATCCTTTGAATTGCACTGAATTAGCACTTGATTATTCAAATGCTTACAGCGCGTACTTATCTGATGACAGTTCAGCGAATTGTACTACTCTAAAAAATGCCTTAGAAAGTTATTTGGATAGCACTTGTCCATTATTAACTACTGACTATAGAGCTTCATTACAATTAATTCTTGAAGATCTACCATGTTATTAATAAGAAATAACTAAAAAGATTAATGAAAACACCCAACATGTTGGGTGTTTTTTATTTAGCCATTCTTACAATTCTCGGGGTAAATTTTGCAACTACTTCTACAAGATCTTTCTGATAACACATTACTTTATCAATATTCTTATAAACCCATGGAGCCTCGTCTGTGTTACCACCAATTAAGGTTACTTTATTTTTAGATAAGAATTGTTGCATCTCTTTTTTTGACACAGATGCTTTTGCGGCCTTTCTTGATAATAATCTACCTGCACCATGCGCTGCTGAGTTTAACGATTCTCTATTACCTTTCCCACGAATGAGATAAGCTGAACTTGCCATAGAACCCGGAATTATACCCAAAACCCCTTTCGAAGCAGGAGTTGCACCTTTTCTATGAATAATATATTCTGTATCATTATCAAGTTTCTCTTTCCAGGCAAAATTATGATGATTTTCAACTTTAAATAATGGATCTACAGCTAATGCTTTTGAAAACCGTTGATGAATTTGCTCATGATTTGCTGCAGAATAATCGCCAGCTAAATTCATGGCTAACCAATATTCTTGCCCTTCTTCTTTATCTAAATTGAGCCACGAAAGTTCAGTAAAACCTTTGGGTAGTTTACAAATATCTTTAGCTATTCGAGTATAATGACGTGCTATTTCCGCACCCATTCCACGCGATCCGGAGTGGGAGAGAACTGCAAAGTATTTACCAATAGGTAATTTAAATTCATTACTAGCATCATTTATTTCTAATTCTCCAATATCAATAAAATGATTTCCATGACCTGATGTACCAATTTGTTTGTATGCTTTTGAATGCAACGATTTTAAAAAGGATATCTCCTTAAACTCTCTTCTTTCTAATACCTGATGATCAGCAGGATTACGAAATTCGTCATTTCCAAAACGGGTTTCTTCTAATAAGATATTTTTTAATTTGGATTTATCTTTGTCAATAATACTTATCGGAATATCGTAAATACTCATACACATTCTACAACCTATATCCATTCCCACACCATAAGGAATCACAGCATTCTTTGTAGCAACAACTCCACCAATGGGTAAACCATATCCCTGATGTGCATCGGCCATTAAAGCTCCTTTGGCAGTAATTGGTAAGCGCATTGCATTATCCATCTGTTTTATAGAGCTTTCTTCAATCTCTTTCTTACCGTAAATCTTATATGGTAACGGCTTAGGCTCAATTTTAATTTCACTCCTTTGCTGCTTATATATAGGATTTAAAGCTACTACCAAACGAGAAAAGTGGTCGTGTTTTTTATATTTATCCTGATTTTGAAGAACATCTTGCAACATATCAAGTACTTCTGTTTTTGTTGATCGCTTGTAATATTTAGAAATAATCGTTTTTGCCAAACTAATAGAAACCTCGTTCGGAAAACCTAACCTTCGTAATTCTTTGCCGCTTATTCGAACCTTTTTCATTTAATAGCTTGTAGGTTATTCAAATTTAAGAATGATAATTTTCAATATCAACAAAAAGACCTAACAGGTTTTAAATACCTGTTAGGTCTATATATTGTGTGTAAAGCAATTTCTATTTTTCTTCTAATTCTAACTTTTCTAGTTCTTCCAATTTTTCTTCTAGTTCTTTTATGATTTTTTCTTTATCTAATT
>JBHOSR010000137.1:0-3893 GCA_042584405.1 Bacteroidota bacterium | reverse complement strand
TGTGTTCTTTTATTGTAAAGAATTTTATTTACATATTTGGGTTCAATTGTAACAATACATGTTAAAACATCGTATTAATTAAGCTAACACTCTACGAACCAGCACAATGAGACAGTTAAAGATTATTAAGCAAGTTACGAACAGAGAGACTGCCTCGTTAGACAAGTATTTGCATGAAATTGGGAAAGTTGATCTTTTATCGGCTGATGAAGAAGTAGAACTCGCCCGAAAGGTTCGTAATGGGGATAATAATGCACTTGAAAAATTAATTAAAGCCAACTTGCGCTTTGTTGTTTCCGTATCGAAACAATATCAAAATCAAGGGTTAAGCTTACCAGATTTAATAAATGAAGGTAATTTAGGATTGATAAAAGCAGCCAAACGCTTTGATGAAACTCGTGGTTTTAAATTTATTTCGTATGCGGTTTGGTGGATAAGACAATCAATTTTACAAGCCTTAGCTGAGCAAGCTCGAATTGTACGTTTACCTTTAAACAAAATTGGATCTATTAATAAAATTAATAAAGCTCTATCTGAATTAGAGCAAAGATTTGAAAGAGAACCTTCCATTGATGAAATTTCTAAAGCTATAGAACTTGCACCCAACGACATAAAAGATGCCATGCGAAGTGCAGGACGCCATGTTTCTATGGATGCACCTCTTACCGATGGTGAAGATGGAGATATGTATGAAGTTCTTTTAAGCAAAGATAATCCTAGTCCTGATGGAAGTTTACTAAACGACTCATTAAGAAAAGAAATAGAAAGAGCTTTATCATCATTAACAGAAAGAGAAGCAAATATTATTCGTTTATATTTTGGATTAAATGGAAAACATCCTTATACACTTGAGGAGATTGGTGAAGAATTTAATCTCACTCGCGAAAGAGTTCGACAAATAAAAGAAAAAGCGATTAAGCGCCTCAAGCACACAACCCGAAGTAAAATATTAAAGACCTATTTAGGATAAATACTAGGGAAACAGTTCGGTTTCCTTTTTTTATTTATTTTTGTATCAAAACAATACTGTTTAAAACAATTATTAAAAATTAGCACTTATATAAAATGGCACATTTAGTATCCCCTTCTCTATTATCTGCTGACTTTGGAAATCTTCACCGCGATATTGAAATGGTAAATAAAAGCGAAGCGGATTGGTTTCATTTGGATATTATGGACGGAGTTTTTGTTCCGAATATATCTTTTGGTTTTCCGGTTATTAAACATATTAAAAAATATGCTAAGAAACCTTTAGATGTGCATTTAATGATTGTTGATCCTGATCGTTTTATAGATGACTTTTATAAAGCAGGTGCCGAAATATTAACAGTTCATTACGAAGCATGCAATCATTTGCATCGTACCGTTCAGAATATTAAATCAAAAGGAATGAAAGCTGGAGTTAGCTTAAATCCGCATACTCCTGTACACGTATTGAAAGATATAATCGCAGATGTTGATTTGGTATTAATAATGTCAGTAAACCCTGGTTTTGGTGGACAAAAATTCATTCCAATTGCGGTTGAAAAAATTAAAGAATTAAAACAACTAATAATTGATAAGAAATCAAATGCTTTAATTGAAATTGATGGTGGAGTTGATAATTCGAATGCTAAAGTTATTGTTGAGGCGGGGTGTGATGTGTTAGTGGCAGGAAGTTATATTTTTGGAGCGGAAGATCAACCTGGAACTATAAAAGGACTGAAAAACTTAAAATAATAGCTAAAACAAAAAAAATCATCCTTGTCATTCTGAGCTTGTCGAAGAATCTAGGGATGATTTTTGTTATATTCTATTTCAGTATTATTCTTTCCCCTCCAAATAATCCTGCAAATAAGCGTATCGTTCTGTTAATTTACCATGCTTAGCAATAGTTGCTCTTTCGATTATCCCTGAGTCATCATTCCCAAATAATGAAGGGTAAACCTTATCCATTAAATTTGCTCCAAAATCAGATGAAGCGTTACGTGGCAACTCACCAGGAAGATTATCTACAGACATTACAGTAATATTTTGAGGACTAGTAAATGGAGGTTCTTCTTTTCCAGTTTTTGGATTATAGCCAAAAAATGGTTCTGCAATAGTTGATGCTTTAATTGTTGAAGCTATTGGACCATCAACATCACAGCTAACATCGGCAATTACTGTTATATTGAAATCAGGATCTAAATAATCTACTTTAGTAATAAAATTAGGTGATTTAGGATCCCAAAAATGACAAGCTATAAATATATCAGTTACCTTTGTATACGGTTTAAAGGTTGATACATATTCTTCAGGATGTTTGAAAAAATGATGTAAATCAAATTGCATTCCACCTTTATGTTTTACATAATACTCAGGATCAATACGACACAAAACAGGTTCATTAAATTCTTGATGTAAAAACTCGTCTGGAGTTACTTCTCTAATATTTAATTGACTTAAGGTTTCCATAGCTCCCATTGCTACTCTTCCACCACCGGTAACTAATATTTTTTTCTTCTGCAGTTTTACCATCTTTAATCCTGCAAACATTTCATCCATATCTTTACATTGATGCGCAGGTTTTAAATTAAACTTATCAGTACGTATTCCACGTGCGCGCAAACCATTATAAGCACCAACTATACCAGCCCAATGTCCAAAAGCAACAACTCGTTGTTCGTTATAATCGGTTAAATATTCATAATCTACCAATCGGATTTTTTTCTTGATTATCTCTTGTAATAAACCACGATTATAAGGTTGTTTTTTAGCTACGTGCGAAAAAAACATATAGGTTTTATCTGGCAAAAGTGTTTTAGGATCAACCTCTTTTACACCTAACAAAATATTACAATCGCTTAAATCCTCTTTCATATTTAAATCAAGATATTGATATTCTTCATCGGTATAACATCTAATATCACTTGGTTGAATGTAAGCTTTCACGTTTGAAAAACGTTCGGTTAACATAACAGCTTGTGATGGAGTTACAGGAACTCGTTTGTCTGGTGGATTTTTAGTTTCGCGTAAAACGCCTACTTTTATTTTCGGACTCATATTGAATAGTTTTTGCGTTAATTTTTAAGAGCTTAAAATTAATTTTTTTTATGAAATAATCACGAATGATTTAATCATTTTGTAACTTTGCATTTCCATTCTGGGGCTGCTTTGGTTTTGACGGTAAGGTAAACTGGAATGTAAGCATGTCGAGCATTGTGTTTTGGCTCGTAAATCTTAAAGCTCAAATTTATAAACGGCGAAAATAATTACGCGCTTGCTGCTTAATCTCACTCAGTGAATTAAACTTAATCCTGACGCTAGGTCGTCAGGACAAGCTGTCTCTCTTAGAGCGTTGTTTAACCGCGCTTTGATTTTGAGGCATCGTAAAAGTTAAACTAGTTTAGTTAGCGCTTCGATAGCTAAGCGAAAATTAAGAAGCTAAGGTTTAGTTCGGCTGCTCTTTGCCAGGCTATTCACAAAAACCAATAAAGAGATAAGCATGTAGAAATCATTTGGGTTCTTTATTCGGACGCGGGTTCGACTCCCGCCAGCTCCACTCACAAAATTCAAAAATCAAATTACAAATCTCAATAAAATTCTAATTGGGATTTTTAATACACCGAAGTCCCTAATTGGAACATTGGCATGTACATAGCAATTAAAATTATTCCAACTAATAAACCTACAAAAATGATCATAATAGTATTAATTGCATTTTGAAAAAATTATTTTAACAAAGTTTATTGAATATAAAGGAAATACCCTTTTATTACGTGAAAAAAGTTTGATTTAAAAATTTAAAACTCATTTTATTCTTCACAATTACGATATAGCCACGAAAATTTCTACGCTGCGTGCAATAAAAAAGAATTATTTAACTAATATTGTTAGAA
Source organism: Bacteroidota bacterium (assembly GCA_042584405.1). Classification (GTDB taxonomy): domain Bacteria; phylum Bacteroidota; class Bacteroidia; order Bacteroidales; family UBA12077; genus UBA12077. The sequence continues at coordinate 33 of JBHOSR010000137.1, read as the reverse complement.
TTTTTAAAATCCTGTATTTACAAAGTGCATTTT
>JBHOSR010000136.1:0-3898 GCA_042584405.1 Bacteroidota bacterium | reverse complement strand
GAAAAATAGTATAGTAAAAGATAAAAGTTTTGAGTTTGCATTAGACATTATAAATCTTTATAAGAAGCTATGTGCAAATAATGAACATATCATTGCTAGACAATTACTACGTTGCGGAACAAGTATTGGAGCAAACATTGAAGAAGCTCTTGCTGGATATAGTAAAAAAGATTTTTCATCTAAAATGTCAATTGCTTCTAAGGAAGCTCGAGAGACTGCCTACTGGTTAAGATTAATTCAGAAAAGTAATTTAATAGATTATCCTATAGATAATTTACTAATAAAAGTTAATGAATTAATAAAAATATTAACGTCAATTGTAAAGACAGTGCAAGATAAAATAAACTCAACACTAAAAACTAAAGACTAAGAACTATTTTTAAATATTAATTAAAAATTAAAGACATGAAATTAATAAAAAAAGTATATATGGCGGCCGGGTATAATACAGTATCATTAGGAACAGGACGAAAAGAATTCCATCCTAAAAAGCCGCGTCCTGGAATTGAACATTACATTAAGGAAGCAGGTCAAGGAACTTTAAAAATGATTAACGGACCTCAAAATATAGATGAAGGTGTTATTGGTAACTTTATGGCAAGTCGATTTGTAAAACAGGCACATTTAGGAGCATTTTTACCAATGATTGATGAAGGATTAAGAAATAAACCATCATTAAGAGTGGAAGGAGCATGTGCTTCCGGAGGATTGGCTCTTATTACAGGAATAAAATCTGTTTTATCAGAATCTGCCGATACAGTTTTAAGCCTGGGTGTTGAAGTTCAAAATTCAGTTAAGGCAATTTATGGTGCAGATATTTTGGCTGGTGCAGGTTGGTTTCAAAAACGAAAAGAAGGACATGCCTATTTCTTCCCAGGCCAATTTAGCAACCGGGCTGGAGCATATTGGGATAAATATGGAAAAGATAAAGCACGAAAAGCTCATGCAACATGGTTTAAAAATGCTATTGATAATGCACGTTTATGCCCTACTGCACAAGAATATGAAAATAAAATGCCAGATCTAATTGAGGTTGGGCTAATGGAACCAAATCCAAAAAGCTTTACACCTTGTTTAAATGTTTTCGATTGTTCTAAAGTTTCAGATGGAGCATCAGCAATTGCGGTATTATCAGAAGAAGGATTGAAAAAAGCTGGCATATCAAAATCGGAAGCTGTTGAAGTTGTTGGATTTTGTTTGAAAGTAGATAACATTACAGAAGAACCTGCAGATTTAACCAAATTAAGAACTGTTCAGTTAGCAGCTAAAGAAGCGTTAGATATGGCTGGAATAACTGCTAACGATATTTCGACGTTTGAAGTACACGATTGCTTTACTATTGCCGGGATTTTAATGATGGAAGCAATAGGTTTAGCAAAACCTGGAGAAGGCGCTGATTTTGTAATAGATGGTAATACAGCTAGAAATGGAAAATATCCAACAAATACTACCGGTGGATTAATTGGTTGGGGACATCCAACTGGAGGAACAGGAGTTCATCAAGCAGTAACAATCTGGGAACAATTAACAGGAAAAGCTGGAGAAGCTCAAATTGAAATTCCAGCCGATCGACCATACGGAATGACAGTAAATATGGGTGGTGATGATAAAACAATTGTTGCAATTGTATATAAGAAAACCGAATAAAAAAGACTAAAAAATTACAAACCTGCCCGCCTTAAGGCGGGCTAAAAACTACAATAATGAATTTCGAATATACTGAAGAGCAGTTAATGGTTCAGAAAACTGCTCGTGACTATGCTCAGCGCGAGCTCAAAAAAGATGTTATAGAGCGCGATACTAAAGCAGAATATCCAACGGAGCATGTAAAAAATGTTGCAGAGCTTGGATTTTTTGGAGTTTTAACTTCTCCTGACTTTGGAGGCGTTGGAATGGATAACATCTCGTATGTTCTTGCGTTAGAAGAAATATCTAAAGTTGATTCGTCCATAGCAGTTATAATGGCTGTACATAATTCTCTTGCTTGTTATGGTATTGAAAAATATGGTAATGATGCACAAAAAGAAAAGTACTTACCCGATTTGGCAAGCGGTGAAAAGATTGGTGCATTTTTATTAAGTGAGCCGGAAGCAGGTTCAGATGCATCCTATCAAAAAACAGCCGCCGAAGATAAAGGTGATTATTATCTACTAAACGGAGTTAAAAACTGGATAACAAGTGCTAATACTGCTGGAATATATCTTGTTATTGCACAAACTCATCCCGATATGGGTCATAAAGGGATTAATGCTTTTATTGTTGATCGAAATTCTGAAGGAGTAAGCTTGGGTCCTCATGAAGATAAAATGGGAATGCGTAGTTCTGACACACATTCTGTTATGTTTACCGACGTTAAAGTACCTAAAGAAAACCGGATTGGTGAAGATGGTTTTGGATTTAAATTTGCGATGAAATTACTTGAAGGTGGAAGGATTGGTATTGCAGCACAAGCTCTTGGTATTGCAGGGGGAGCATATGAGTTAGCACTTAATTATTCTAAGGAAAGAAAAACCTTTGGAAAAGAAATCATTAATCATCAAGCTATTGCATTTAAGTTAGCTGAAATGGCTACGGAGATAGAAACGGCTAGATTATTGGTACATAAAGCAGCCTGGTTAAAAGATAATGACCAACCTTATGGAACCATAAGTGCCATGGCTAAATTATATGCTACTGATGTTGCTATGAAAGTTACTACTGAGGCTGTACAAATTCATGGTGGTTATGGATATGTAAAAGAATATCATGTAGAAAGATTAATGCGTGAAGCAAAACTGACTCAGATATATGAGGGTACTTCTGAAATACAAAAGCTCGTAATATCAAGAGCTATTGCAAAAGAGTAATAAGAATAGAAAATTTAAATTTAATATGATGAAAATAAGAATTTTATGTTTGGCAATATTAAGTATTATAATTTTTAATACAAGAACAAGTATTGCACAGGAAGAAATAAAAAAAGGAAACATTAAAACCTTTAAATTAGAAGGTGAGAAATTAGTTGTTTTATGGACAAGTGGTGATGCTGAAGTAGCTAAAAAAATGGTATTTATGTATACCTATAATGCTAAAAAATATGGTTGGTGGAAAGACATTACATTTATTATTTGGGGACCATCATCAAAACTTTTAGCAGAAGATATTGAACTTCAGGATTATTTAAGGAAAATGAAAGAAGAAGGTATTGTTTTAGAAGCTTGTAAGGCTTGTTCAGATATGTATGGGGTGTCGGATAAGCTTATAGAATTAGGTGTTGATGTTAAATATATGGGTACAGTTTTAACAGAATATATTATTAGAAATGAGTATATAATTACATTCTAATTGAATGGAAACAATTTATTGCAAAAATCGTGATGAATGGAGAGCATGGTTAGAAACAAACCATGCTCTTACTAATGAAATATGGCTCATTTATTACAAAAAACATACTAAGAAATCAACTGTTGTATATAATGAAGCAGTGGAAGAAGCACTGTGTTTTGGATGGATTGATAGTACGGTAAGGACTATTGATAGTGAAACTTATATGCAAAAATATACACCACGTAAGGCTAAAAGTATGTGGTCTTTAGTCAATAAGAATAGAGTTATAAAGTTGATTAAAGAAAATAAAATGACCAAAGCTGGATTAGAAAAAGTTGAGATTGCGAAGAAGAATGGTATGTGGGATAAAGCTTATTCAACTAAAATAGATATTGAAATGCCCGATTTCTTTGAAAAAGAACTTAAGAAAAATAAGACAGCTTTAACAAACTTTTACAACTTCGCTAAATCATATCGAAACCAATATTTAGGGTGGATTCTGTCAGCTAAACAAGAAGAAACAAGAGTAAAAAGAACAAGAATTGTAATTGAAAGATGTACACAAAATCTAAAACCTGGAATGATGTAATTA
>JBHOSR010000135.1:0-3925 GCA_042584405.1 Bacteroidota bacterium | reverse complement strand
AATTATCTTTAACAAAAAACTGCTAAAAAAGGTCAACCTATTTTAGCACGAGACACTTTTAGTTGCATTTGTGTTTTACTAAAGTATTTTTGCTTCGATTTGCTACACAAAAAAGCTTTAATTATATTTGTTATAACAATATGTTATCCAATGTAAGAGTTCAGGAAAAGAAGACCATAAATATGAGAAAAATACTTTTAATTACACTCATAAGCTTTGTTCTGCAACTTGCTACTGCTTTTGCTCAAGAGAAAAGCACTATTGATAGCCTGAAACAAATTATTGCAACGGCAAAGCAGGACACAATTAAAATAAAAACTCTTTGGCAACTTGGAGATCAATATCTAGATGAACCCTTTGATTCTTCTCTGCTTTATTACGAAAAAGCCCTTGTAATTGCAGAAAGTATTGAAGAAGATAAAAATATTGCAGAATGTTTAAAAAACATTGGAATGTTTTACGCTTATTCTTATCTATCTGATTACGATAAAGCACTTAAATACTATAGGGAATCATTAAAGATTTATCAAGAATTAGAAGATAAAGATGGCATTGCTTACATTCTTCTAAGTATCGGAATCATATATCATTACCAGGATAGCTATGATAAAGCTATAGAGTATTATCAAAAATCATTAATAATCTATGAAGAATTAAAGGATGAAGATAAAATAGCTTATATTGCAAATAATACTGGAATGATTTATTATGTTCAAAGTGATTATTCTAAGGCCTTGGAGTATTATCATAAATCATTAAAAATTTGCGAAAAAATAGGAGATAAAGAAGGCATTGCAGATAATCTGGATCAAATCGGTATAATATATTCGTGCCAATTTGATAATAATAAGGCATTAGAATACTATCAAAGGGCACTGGAAATTAATAAAGAAATTAATGATTTACGAGGGCAAGCACAAAATCTTGAAAATATCGGAATTGTATATTCTGATCAAGGAGATTATGAAAAAGCCCTGGAGTATTATTATATAGCATTAAAAATTAACAAGGAAACTTATTACGAATACGAAGTGTCTTCAAATCTTATAAATATTGCGAATGTATTTGAAAAACAAAAAAAATACGCTAAGGCCTTAGAATATTTTGAGGAAGTAGTAAGGGTTAATGAAAAAAATGAGGACAAATACACAATTTCTTTTGTTCTAGGTAATCTTGCCAGTATCTATAATAAATTAGAAAAATATAATAATGCTATATCTTATGCTAAAAGAAGTCTGAACATAGCCAAAGGTATAGAAGCTCTGGAATTGGAAAAAGATGCATATGATAATTTATCAGATGCTTATAAAGGTTTAAATAATTTTAAAAAATCACTCGAATATAAAGACTTATATATCCAAATAAACGATAGTGTTTTTAATAACAAAAAAACAAAGGCTATAGCAGAAATGAACACTCGTTATGAGACAGAAAAAAAAGAAAAACAAATAATACAGCAGCAAGCAGAGCTTAAAACCAGTCAACTGCAAACAGAAAAAGAAAAGGCAGAAAAAGAAAAGCAACAAACACAACGCAATATGTTTATTGTAGCTTTTGGTTTAATGATCATATTAGCTTTGTATGTATTTCGTTCGTACAGACAAAAAAAAGAAGCTAATATTTTATTAGCAGAACAAAAAGAAGAAATTGCAGAGGCTAACGAAGAACTAAATCAACAAAACGAAGAAATTACAGCACAGCGAGATCAGATAGAGGAGCAAAGAGATACCGTAATAATGCAAAAAGAAAAAATTGAAGAAATACATCACGAGATTTCGGAGAGTATTAATTACGCAACTCGATTACAAGGGGCAGTTTTACCAGAAAGCCAAAGTCTTGATAAATATTTATCGGAATATTTCGTTTTATTTAAACCAAAAGATAAAGTTTCTGGCGATTTTTATTGGTGGACACATATTGAAAACCATACAATAATTACCGCTGCAGATTGTACAGGGCACGGTGTACCTGGTGCATTTATGTCCATGCTTGGTATTTCATTTTTACGAGAAATTGTGCAAAAAGAATATATTACACATACAGGCATAATTCTTCGTAAGCTTCGTAAAGAAATAATTAAATCACTGAAACAAAAAGGCGAAACGGGCGAGCAAAAAGACGGAATGGATATGTCCATAATTTCTATTAACAAAGATACCAATATGGTACAATTTTCGGGAGCTAATAATCCGCTTTATATTTTAACTAAAAGAAAAATAAAAGATCTAGAGCCTCTGAAAGATTTTGAAAACTTTTACGAAATAAAGCCTGATAAAATGCCAATATCCATTTACGAGAAAATGGATAATTTTACTACTCACGAAATACAATTAGAAAAAGGTGACCAATTATTTTTATTCTCCGATGGTTATATGGACCAATTTGGAGGACCAAAAGGAAAGAAATTTAAATACAAACCATTTAAGCAATTATTATCAGAAAACAGAGATATGCCAATGAACGAAATATTAACAATTTTAGATAAAACATTCGAAGCCTGGAAAGGAGATGCAGAGCAAATTGACGATGTTGTAGTAGTAGGTGTAAAAATATAATAATTACACTAGGTAACAGAAGCTATAGCTAAGATGTTTTCTAAATTTATAAATTTAATATTATGCAATTCCAAACATATTGTTAAGCACCAACAGCATACAAAGGCTTATTAAAAAGTTTGTAAGCCATTCTATTTTGTACTGTCGTGTAATTAGTATTTCCCTTCTTAAAAAATTGCCTTTCATGGATAACTTAACTATCAACTCGACAATTACGGCGGATTAGGCGCACAATTTGTAACATTGGGTCATAAAGCATGCGGGTATTTGTGGTGGTTTGACAAGTATTTATTACATTTGTTTCAGCGTCAACGGGTGACACTGAAACACGGCGGCAACTAAGCGAAGCGTTCTCATGAGCGAAGCGATTAATCCCGCACAGCTTCAAACCCGCGGACCGTTACCCAACATAATGAAATTTGCGTCTATGAAAAAAAACATTACTCTTTTTCTTGTATTAATTTGTTTTACTTCATTTGGACAAGAATTAACTTCACCATACAGTTTATCTTTCATTGAAGAACTAAAACATGAAAAATATTATATTAATCCGCGAATATCCCCAGATAAAACAATGTTGCTACATAAAAGATATTATGGATTGGCAATTTCAAATTTTGATCTTGAAGTAATCGATACAATAAAAACGGGTAATGAATATATAAGACATTTTGAATGGTTAACGGATTCAACAATAAGATTTATAAAGATTAATAATCGAAATCAATTTGTTTATAATTTAAATACCAAGGAAACTAAGATTTACGAATATGAAGAAAATGAAATTGTAATTAATTATTCAGGACTTTATGCAAAAGTATATCGATATATAAATGGTAATTTAAAAACGCTTGTAAGTACAGATAGTCATACAGGGAAATTTTATATATCACCTGATGAGAAATATGTATTAGCAAGACAAGGAGCAAGCAATACACATTACAATAGAACCGTTATTTACGATTTGAATAGTGGAGAACTATTAAATATTCTTGATAGCACATTTGCAGCAGGTTGGTGTAAGGATAGTAAATATTTTATATACTATAAGAGAAAATTAATCAACGAAGATTCTCATAGCGTTGAATTAGTTAAATCTGATTTAATTTTAACTGACATTGAATTAAAAAATAAATGGAACTTAACCAATTCAACAGAATTATTTGAACCTTGTGACTTTATTGAAGATAATATACTTGTTCTTCGACCCTATAAAGAAAAAAGCTTTATGATCTATAAATTAGAAGAAAACAAATAGCATAAAACACTTTATGAATTAACGTTGGCTAACACGCGTTCAAATTCAATGCGGGATTTTGGTGGTTTGCTGACAAAATATTATCTTCGTTAGGTTGTTCAACGAATTCTAT
>JBHOSR010000134.1:0-4034 GCA_042584405.1 Bacteroidota bacterium | reverse complement strand
AATTAGATCAGTTACGTTGGTTTATTTTTTAATTTTTAGCTTGTAGTAAATCTAATATTTTATCAGTTTTATCTTTCATGGAAGCATAACCATCTAACCATTGTATTTTGAATCCTTTACGTTCCATCCCTCTAAACCATGTCATTTGTCGTTTTGCAAATTGATGTATTGCAATTTCCAATTTTTTAAACATCTCTTCGTACGACAATTCACCAAGAATATGTTGAGTGAGATATTTATATTCTAAACCATAATATATAAGATTTTCAGGAGGCACTCCACTCTCAAGAATTCGTTTTACCTCATCTAACATTCCTTCGTCTAATCTTTGTTTTAATCGTTCAGTTATTCTATTTCGTCTCGAGTTTCTATCAAACTTTACTCCTATTATTAGAGTTTCTATCTGAGGAAAATCATCATCAACTTTTTCAATTTCACTATAACATGTTTCTATTTCAATAGCCCGAATCATTCTCTTTCGAGAGTCTGTATCGCTTGTATTATGCAATTTTTTAAAAGATTTTAAAATTAAGATGAGTACTTCTGTAGTTTTTTTCTCAAGTTCATTTCTTAATTCTTTATTTGCAGGAACAGGAATTAGCTTATAACCTTTTAGTACAGCCTCGAGATACATGCCTGAGCCTCCACAAAAAACAGGAAACTTTTTCCTTTGCTGAAGCTCTGCGTAAACTTCCAAAAAATCCTTTTGATATTCATATACATTATATTTATAACCTGCACTTACAATATCAATTAAATGATAAGGAATTTGTTTCCCATCCACAATATAATCATCAAGGTCTTTACCTGTTCCCAGATCCATACCACGATATACCTGCCTTGAATCTGCACTTATAATTTCGCCATTAAGTAAATATGCCATGTTAGTGGCAAGAGATGTTTTTCCTCCGGCTGTCGGTCCTAATATAGTTAGCATATCATACTTTATATTCATAACGTAACTCTGTTTGAAACAAATTTAAAATAAAGAAATCTCAATAGCTAATACTTTTTAACTCTAATATATTTGATTTGAATTCATCTGGATTAAATTAAATCTTTACCTTTGCAGACTATAAAAAAACGTTACGTGCAAAGTAATATTAACATAAGAAATAAAAAAGCTTCATTCAATTATACTTTTATTGAAAAGTATGTTGCAGGGATTAAATTAACTGGAACTGAAATAAAATCAATTCGCTTAGGTAAAGCTAGTCTGGTTGATGCATATTGTATATTTATTAATAACGAACTCTTTGTAAGAGGATTAAATATTACGGAATACGCCTTTGGAACTCATACTAACCATGAACCACGGCAAGACAGAAAGTTATTACTTAACAAACGCGAATTAAAGAAACTTGAAAGAAAAGCTACAGAAAAAGGTTTTACAATAGTGGCAACACGTCTTTTTATTAACGAAAATGGCTGGGCAAAAATAGAAATTGCTTTAGCACGGGGTAAACAAGAATTTGATAAGCGTCACGAAATAAAAAACAAAGATCTAAAGAGGGATATGGAAAGAGTAAGAAAGTTTTAATTTTAAATTTCTAAATGTAAGTATCAAGATACCCTTCTTACTATTTAAATTTAGTTGAACTATTTACTGTGCAAAGAAGAAATTGTTTAGATCGTATATATCTTCTGTTTTAAATTCTGAATCAAAATCAAAGAATCCATTAATGGCATCCAGAAGTTCATCAAAGGATATATAATCATCACTGTCTCTATCTAGTTTTTTATACTTTTCAGGAATTTCAATATTAGTCATTTCAGAATATTTTGACCATCCTAAACCAACTGGAACCATATAAACCTCTGTGCGATCCACTGCGGTTAAATCCTGAACTAATCCATCACGAATTTTATTTGCACTTAACTCAACTCCAAATTCATCAACAATAGCTCCTTTGTTAGAAAATTGCTCCTTATCAATATAATTTGGAATCCCGTCTCTGTCATCATCTCGCGGACAACCTACCGAATCTATTTGTACACCGCGCGGAGTATTCGGGCAATCATCCCTTAAATCCAATATTCTATCTCTATCAGAATCTGAATATGCTACTGGATCAAATTCTACATCAGCAAATAATAACTCCTGGGTAATTGATTTTGGGCTTGAAAATAAATCAACATTTAGTGCAACATATGTAAAGGAGAACATATCATTTTTACTATCCCCAATACGACCTACAGTATTTTCCTTACTAACAGCATCTAGATCGTCTGTCCATGTATAATGTAGTGAAGATGCTATTCTTAAAGCTACTCTGTTACTAATTTTAAAATCGAAACCAGCATCGGCAACCAGCGCAAAAGTAGTAAGAGAAAAATCTTTTCCCCTTCCAAATCGATCATAATCACGAATATTTGTTTCATAAACATAATCGCGTGTTGTTATCTGGTCATTAACACGAATAGTACCATCAGGATAGTATGTATAGAATTCGTCATTTCCGTCTTTTACATCTGTTTTTAAACTATTTAATGTTAAATATTCCCCACCTATTGAAATAAATGGCCGTATTTGTTTTTCTCCTTTAAAAAGATCTCCAAAAGCATATTCAAGATTAACACCAATGCTATAAAAATTTGTTTCAAAATTTAAATTTTTCGCAGTATCAATTCCAAAAGAACGTTCATAACCCGAAGTGTTCCCAAACATTCCATTTATATTAATCTTCCACGAGTGCTTATTATCAATGTACTGAAAAAGATTTACTCGATAAGAAGGTGTACCTTGTATCAAATTTTTAAAATCTGTTTGAAGCTCTCCATAGTAATTAATTATTCCTGTTCCAATTCCAACTACCGGCATATAAACTGGATTTACTACTTCAACTTCTCTATACAATAAATCCTCGTAGCCTCCTTGTTCTTGCGCAATTGCAAAATGAAAACTAAAGAAAAGTACTAGTAATAAAGGTAAAAATTTATTTGATCTCATTAGAATAAATCAATTTAAATTAACGATACCATTCATGATTTGCAACCATTAACGCCTCCTGCACAGTTATACGTTTTCCATTATTATATGCAGAAACAAAAGCATCATCAATTGTTGTTGTATTCCAAACATGTACCCTGTAATCTCTAGCTGCTTTATAAACATAAAAAGATCCTACAGAATATTTTCTCCAACCTTCGTGAAATTCAGTTCGAACTTCTTTATCTAAGTTATATTTTTTAAAATACCTGTTAATGTTAATTGGTCTGTGCCCTGCAGCAATCTGAACCCGATAATAAATACCTGATTCTGGTTCTAATATATTAGTAAGTTTTGTATCCTCATTAATTAGTTTTAACGCACTTTCAGCTATTTCTATTTTAACTTTACCGGTATAATCTAGTGGTTGAACATAATCAACTGGAACACTGGCAGCACCCTCACTTGTTGAAACAATAGCCAATAGGTTTTCTTTAGATACATTCTGTAAGCTAACATCCTTTTCAATGATATTAATACTTAAAGTATTATCGTTTTCAATATAAGAAAAAGTTCCATCCATTTTTGGAGTTTCAGTAACTCCTTCATTTGGAACTAATTTATAAGAAACAACAAAATAAGGATCAGCAGGTAGATTCATCCATAATAATTTAACTGTCTGATCTTTAAAAGTAAAAATTGCTTCTTTACTTTCTACTGCAACAGCAGTATATCCTTCTGGTATACTTTCTTGTATTTTTGCAAATTTTTCTTTGCTTCCTTTGTTTATGAGTAAATTCACTAAATATTCATTACTCCCTTGATCAACATATGGAATTTGCCTAATACATTTAACCTGATTTACACCTGATTCTGCTACTTGAACTGGTGCTACCAGATTTTTAAAATCATTTATATCGACAATTAATTTAGGATCAACTGTTGAAGATGGATTAATAACAATAAACTTAGGATCAACTTCAATTGATTTTCTTTCATTATTAGCTATATACGAAAATGTTCCTTTTAGATTAAAAGTTCCTTTTAATCGCTGATCAACCTGAAGTTTATAGGAAATAGTTATTTTTTGGTTCGCTGGAAGTTT
>JBHOSR010000133.1:0-4047 GCA_042584405.1 Bacteroidota bacterium | reverse complement strand
GAAGCGGAGCAACTGGCAGAGCAGTTACACGAAGAAGAACCTTACATTACCATTGATCTACTGCAAAAAGTTTACAGAAACCGCAGGGCTAAGTTTATACAGTTCATAAAACATATTTTGGGAATTGAACTATTGCAAAGCTTCCCCGATACGGTGAGTAAAGCCATAGATCAGTTTATACAACAACATACTTATCTTACAACACGGCAGTTGGAATTTATTAATCTGTTAAGGGATTATATTATTGAACGTGGTAAAATTCAAAAAAGGGACTTTATTCAGGCTCCTTTTACTGTAATTCATCCACAAGGAATACGTGGGATATTCTCACCCAAAGAAATTGAAGAAATCATAGTATTAACGGAAAATCTGGTAGCATAAATGTTGCAAAATAATTCACAAATAAAATCACTGATCGATAATCTTTGGAATCAGTTCTGGAGTGGTGGTATATCGAATCCATTAACAGCCATTGAGCAAATAACCTATTTATTGTTCATGAAAAGGCTTGATGAATTGGATACCAAGCATAAAGCCGATGGTGAATTTACAGGAGAAACTTTTAAATCGAAATTCGAAGGATTGTGGCTACCACCCGGGATGGATGATAAAAAGGAAAACTACATCGAAAAAGACAGCTTGCGTTGGGCTAATTTCAAGCACATGAAAGCCGAAGATATGCTTCAGCATGTTCAACTAAAAGTGTTCCCTTTTTTAAAAACCCTGAATGGCGAAACATCGCACTTTACCAAACATATGGCTAATGCTGTTTTTATTATCCCAAAGCCCAGTTTGTTGGTTGAAGCCATTAAAACCATCGAAGAGATTTTTATTGAGATGGATAAAGATGCCGAAAAGGGCGGACAAGCATTTCAGGATATTCAGGGTGATGTGTACGAATACTTGTTGAGCGAAATTGCTTCGGCTGGTAAGAATGGACAGTTCCGTACCCCACGCCATATTATTAAACTCATGGCTGAATTGGTACAACCGCAATTAGGACAACGCATTGGAGATCCTGCATGCGGAACAGGCGGCTTTTTATTGGGTGCATATCAATACATGGTAACTCAGTTGAATAAAGATAAAAGCAAACTTGTACCTGACGAAGATGGTTTTATTCGCAGTTCGGTAAGTGGATTGTTAACCGAAAAAGTAAAAAACATTCTTGACCAGAGTATTTTTGGTTTTGATGTGGATACCACTATGGTACGACTGGGATTAATGAACCTGATGATGCACGGTTTCGAAGAACCCAATATTGATTATAAAGATACATTAAGCAAAAGCTATAACGAAGATGGAATTTTCGATGTAATTATGGCCAATCCGCCATTTACAGGTAGTATTGATAAAGGCGATATTAACGAAAGTTTTAAAACCGCAACTACCAAAACCGAATTGTTATTTGTGGAGCGAATTTTCCACATGCTCAAACTGGGTGGAACAGCAGCCATTGTTGTACCACAAGGTGTTTTGTTTGGTTCCGGAAAAGCTTTTAAGCAAGTGCGTGAATTGATTATTGAACAAGCCGAACTAAAAGCCGTAATTGCTTTACCAAGCGGCGTATTTAAACCTTATGCCGGAGTAAGTACAGCCATTTTGGTATTTACCAAAGGTGGAGAAACCAATGATGTTTGGTTTTACGATATGCAAAGCGATGGTTACAGCCTGGACGACAAACGAGCCAAACTGGATAATAACAGTGATTTACAGGATATTATACAACAATTTCACAATCGCACTAAAGAAGAAAACCGAAATACCAACAACCGCAAAGCAAAACATTTTTTTGTACCCAAAGCCGAAATTATTAATGAAGGCTACGATTTAAGCATATCCCGATACAAAGAAGATGATTTTGAAGAGATAGAATATGAAGCACCTAAAAGTATTATTTCGAAATTAGAGAACTTTGAAGTAGACATTCAAGAAAGTATTCAAGCATTAAAAAGAATGATCGATGTTGACTAAAGTTCCAATTGAAGTATTTGCAAAAGTTGGAGCAGGACAGGGGGCTCCGCAAATGGAATCAGATTTTTCTGAAGAAGGCATACCCTTTATTCGAGCAGGACATTTACAAGAATTATTAAATGGAAAAGACGAAATGCTTTTACCCAAAATTAATAAAGAGATAGCTGCTAAGTATAAATTGAAACTTTATCCACCAGGTTCAGTAATATTTGCAAAAAGTGGAATGTCTGCTACTAAGGGAAGAATTTATAAACTTAAAAATCCCTGTTATATTGTTAATCATTTAGCCATTCTTGAAATAAATGATAAGGCTTACGCTGATTATATCCTTTATTCATTAAGAAAATTCTCGCCTGTTAAACTCATAAACGATCCAGCTTATCCTTCAATAGGACTAGAAACTATAAAAAAGTATAGTATACCATTCTTTGAAAGATTAGAAGACCAAATCCGCATTGCCAATGTATTATCCCAAGCCGAAGATTTAATTACCAAACGTAAAGAAAGCATTCAACTATTGGATGAACTCCTGAAATCTACCTTTTTGGATATGTTTGGTGATCCTGTTAGAAATGAAAAAGGGTGGGAGAAACAAACATTAAAAGATGTTTGTTCAAAAATAACAGATGGTACTCATCATTCTCCACCAATCGTAGATGAAGGAATCCCTTATATAACAGCTAAACATGTTAGACCAAATAAAATTGATTTTTGGGCAAATCCATGGTTTGTTTCAAAAGAAATGCATGATGCAATTTATAAAAGGTGTAATCCGAAAAAAGGAGATATTTTATATATAAAAGATGGAGCAACAACAGGCATTTCAGCTATAAATAAATATGACTTTGAGTTCAGTATGTTGTCCAGTTTAGCATTATTAAGACCAGATAAAAATGTATTACTACCTGAATTTTTAAATGCATGGCTTAATAACGATATGGTTAAAACAGGTATTATAAGCAAGATGGCAGGTGGTGCAATAAAAAGATTAACGTTAACAAAAATAAATGCTCTTCCAATTTTAGTTCCACCAATCTTATTACAAACTCAATTTGCCCAAATCGTAGAAAAAGTAGAAAACATAAAAACCAAATACCAGGCAAGCTTACAAGAACTGGAAAACTTATATGCTTCGCTTAGCCAAAAAGCTTTTAAAGGCGAACTGGATTTAAGTAAAATGGAAATAGAGCATGAGAAACTTGATATGGCTGCGGAAGAAGGAGTGGGGTATGGAAAGATGTAAACAAATGACTGTAGAATGCTTACTTGTTGGTAAAATAGGGAGTTGATCGTTTTGGATTAAAAATAATTCAGTATCTTAGCTCATATCTGATAATTAAAACAATAGTTTATGTCTCTTAGCAAATTTTTAATAAACCAATTAGAAGCACTAAAGAAAAATGAATTTGATCAAGTTGTCAGACTTTATCTTAAGGAAGTATATGGGTATAAAAGAATTGTAAATACCGATGGTCCTAATGACCAAGGAATTGACATTCAAGTTTTTGATATACATGAACATAAAAACCAGTTTCAGTTAACTGTTCAGAAAAATAAATTTACTGAAAAGCTTGAGGAAGATCTAGAAAAAGCTAAAAAAAATCACAAAGAGTATAACTATTCAAATACCTTATTTTTTTTCTATTCTTTGCCATTATCAAATAAGAAAAAGAACGAATTTCAAAAGAATGCTCTTATTGATTATGGAATTAACCTTAATTTAATTGATGGAAATCAAATAGCAGAGGAAAGCGCAGAGTCCTATGAGAAAATTTCACAATTAATATTTAAACTAAATGGAATTAAAACTGAAGATATTAAAGATCTCTTTGGACAAGATGATGAGCGATACAAAATGTTATATGATTTAATATCTTTTGGTAGCCCATCCGATATTAAAGGTGCTATGATTAAATCTTTTATTCTTCATACACTAATATCTGAGGAGAAACTTACTTCCGACGAAATTTTAACTAAAATTAACGATCATTTTAAAACAAAAGGAGATGGAACTTATTGCAATAACTTATTACAAAAGCTTAGAGAAGAAAATAAAATAGAATTATCAAAAGA
>JBHOSR010000132.1:0-4107 GCA_042584405.1 Bacteroidota bacterium | reverse complement strand
AAAATTTTGGAATCAAACTATTGAAATTGTATATAACCTGGGGAAATATATTATTGAACATGATATAAGATTATTATATTTAATTAATGTTTGTTCAAATCCGGGAAATGTATCTTTAAGTTTATCCGTTGTTTTGTTATCAGAACTTTTAAGTATTACGGTTATTAATAATAATCACGATTTTTATTGGGAGGGCGGAAATAGTGAAATTAATAAAAAGGTAAACAATTTACCCGATGGCCCAAGAGATTTCTTTTTTAAAAATTCACACATTGGTGAGTTCTTCTCAGTGATTGAAGTATTATTTCCATGGGATTCAAGAATATGGATAAACCTAAATATAAATAAACAACAAACAGAACATTTAATTAAAGTTAATGGTCATAATCCTGCAAATGTCTTAGAAATAGGCACAGCAGTAGATACCAGTGAATATAGAAACACCTCCAAAAGAAAGAAATTAAATACTTTTTATCAATTCGAACAAGTTCTTAGTAGATACTCTGATACCTTAATAAGCTACTCAACAAAAGATGTAATAGACTCTGATTTAGTATCATCAGATAATCCCAGACCGATATTAATAGGAGCAAAAAACACAAAATCCTTAGAAAATTTTTTAAACGAAAATATTGTTTTTCTTCAACCTACAAGAATAATATCACGAAAAAGAATTGAAATAGGATTTGAATTGGTAGAAAAGCTATTTTATGAAGAGGAATTTAATAAACGATTCAAAGAAACAAAACATCTAAAACTAACGATTTTAATTACAGGACCTATAGCTAATGGACATTTCGAATATTTTAAACGATTAATAAAAAAATTTAATGAATTATTAGATTCCTTAGACGAAGAAGTAAAAAACAAAGTTTATTTAGCTTTTCTTTTTAGTGAGCTAGATAAAGAGATATTCAAATCGAAATTCGAATATCCTGCAGGTATACCAGAACTATACAATATTGCATCATTAATATTATTGCCTAGTAAAACAGAAGGACGAGGTTTGCCAATAATTGAAGCCACAGCGTGTGGTACACCAATTTTTTGCAGTAGATACTATCCAGAAAATGTTTATTCAGAAGTTATAGGAGAGCATTTACCACACGAAGATCGGCTGAAAGTAATAGAATTTGATGGTAAAAATATCACCAAAAAACACGTTAAAAAAATTATTGATAGAGTACTTTTTCCACACAAATTTTCAGAAGAAATTGCACATAACCAGAGAGTTGTCGATAAAAGATATAGTTTAGATGCTTTAAAAAACAACATAGATGAAATCTGTTACCGAATGTACAGGCAACTAAAATCAAATAGAAAAACAATAAATATTGTTAAAAAAGCTATCTCAGATTATTCCGAATTATGTAATTACTCGAACAAAGAACTGAAAGAAATTTTAAACACAGAAAACAGGGAATATTTACCTGGGTATGGTAGAACACGGTTTATGATTCTCTTAAAATCCTTAATTGATCCCAGCTACTTTAGAGTTGAAGAACAATTGTTTAGAGGCATGGCTTATAATTATGCTAATACTCTTATAAAAAGCAGAAAAGAAGAGTTTACGGAAAAACAAATAATAAGATTTTTTAATGCAGTAGAAAGCATTTTTATATATAGAAATGGTGAAGAAAGCATTAGACATGATCATTCACTGCCATATCGACACAGAAATAAAAATTACTACCCGTATCAGGATTTTACTATTCAGGAATTAAGTGGACTAATAAATTATCTGCACCATTTAATATTGGAGTCAGCAGAAAAGCCAAAGATAAGAATGAATGCACATTTCTTTACGGATCTTGATTTAGCGCTATCGCAGTTAACATCTAGTACTTATTTAGGTATCGATGATAGAAAAACACTCATAAAAAAATTACAATCAAATGTTCCGATCGCATATTTCCCGGGAAAATATATAAAAAATGAACTGGAGTTTTTTGCATTGCAAGCAGTACGTTCAAGACTTGAGCTAGGTATTGAAGAAGAATTAACTGAAGAATTACTTAGAAAGAATGCCGGCCATATTTCACCAATATATATAATGGCAAGCAAAATTACCACATTAGAGAATTATAATAGTCAAAGTTTACGTGATTTCATCTTAGAAGGACAAGATGAGGAATTACTGCTGCTTTATAGGTATAATATATTACAAATAATAGAAACAAATCAGTTATGCATAGGTATCCATTTTAATCAACTTGGTGATAATGCAATTAAATTATTAAAAAAAATAAAGGAAGAAAAAGGGTTTATAATCTCTAACCGTCAGGAATCATCAGTTATGACCGACATTGTAGATATAGACCGATTTCATATAGGAAAAGTTGAGGATAAACTTACCGAATCAATATTAGGAATACCAATGGAAAGTGGATTCATTCAGTTTGTTCCTGCGGGTATTCGTCCAACATTAGCATATCCTACACCTGTTCAAACAGCAAAGCAATTTAATGAATACTTAAAAGGTAAAGAATTTAAATTGGCAATTGAAAAGTTTGGAGAAGAAAAGGTGTATAGTACCTTAAAGCAAGATGCTGAAACAAAAATGTCGCCAATTATAAAGGTAATAAGGGATTTATTAAAAAGTGAAGAAACAGAGGATGTAGTTAGTTACGAATATGTGAGTGGAGTTTATGAAGATGGTATGCCGTGGAGTGGTGTAATTGCCAAAGCTAATATAGGATCTAGTAATGATTGGCAATTTGTAGCAGAATCTAGCAAACAAACAAAAAGAGTTACAGATTTTATAAAAGATTTGAAAAAGAATACAAAAAAGGAAGCAAAAATTGCTTGGAATGGTGGCTATATTCTTAATGCAGAGCTGGTTGGAAAGCTTGGTTTGCCCGAATCATATATAGGTTCGGCACTTGGTTTATTAATATCAGATGGAAAAGTAGTAAGTGCACCGCTATTTAATAAACCCGCACTAATTTTTAAGAAGGGTGCAGTTGATATCTGTAAAGTAAATTGTTCAAAAGGATTAATTGTTTCACGTGGAACAGACAGTATCAAGCTTTCTGAGGATCAGTACAATAAAAAAAGTGATTCAGGGAATTCATATTTTTACGATTTAATGTTTGATAAAGAAGAAATCTTAGTTGAGAATGGTTCTGTTATAAGATTAGCAGGAAACATTATAAAAGAAATAGTTCAAGTAAAAGAAAAACAGACCATTGAGGTAATTCCGGTTGGATTAACACTTGTAATTTCAAGCAAAGAAATGCCAAAATCATGGAAAGTAGACGATGAATTAAATATTTCTATAAATGGCTTGGAAAATATTGATTATGCCGTAGAAGCAGGCCCAATGCTAATTGATAATGGAGAAATTATTCTCGATATGATAAATGAGGGATGGAAAACTCAAAATTCAATTAAAACTCAAGCAGCACGATTAGATTTTACAGATATGCGAGGACCAAAAATCGCTGCCGGGATCGACGATAAAGGAAATCTTATAGTTCTTGCCATAAATGGAAGAATTAGAGAATCCGTTGGTGCAACACATATAGATATGGCTGAAATATTAAAAAAATTCAAGATTCAAAAAGCTATGGGTTTTGATCCAGGAGGAAGCAGCACATTAGTTGTAAATGGCCAAACACTAAATATATCTCCGTACAATAGTAAATATGAAGAAAATGTTTATTCACTTCCACCTGAACCAAGAGCAGTTTCAAATGTAATAATGGGGTACATAAAGGAATAATACGTTGGCAGGAATTTATTTGCATATACCTTTTTGTAAGCGGAAATGTGCTTACTGTGATTTTTATTCCGTTGCAAACACGAAAAGAAAAGAAGATTTCGTAAATGCAGTTTGTAAGGAAATTGAAATGCAAAAAGACTACTTGAAAGAAGAAAGCATTCAAACGATTAATCCCTAGTTTTTTAATTCCTTTTAAATATGATTTTGTTATATCCTCTGGATTAGCTTCCAGGGTAATTTCATTATTATATTCTACCTTAAAATGTTTAGAAATTTTATTTAGGATAACATCAATCTCTTTTTCATTCAGAACTGATGGAGTTCCTCCTCCGAAATATATCGTTTGAATGCTTTCTTCTTTCAAGTAGTCTTTTTGCATTTCA
>JBHOSR010000131.1:0-4107 GCA_042584405.1 Bacteroidota bacterium | reverse complement strand
ACACTGAAATAATTGCAATACTTATAATTATTACAATGGCAAAGAAATAGGTTCCTAAAAACTTCTTAATTATGTAAACATCAATTTTTTTAAGACCTAAAAAACTCATAATCTGATAGATAGATTTTTGATCATTTCATTTTTCCAATTATAGAACGAACCGTCTAATATTCTTCTTCTTGCCTCTCCTACTAACCAAAGATAAAAACTTAAATTATGTAAACTTGCTATTTGAGCACCTAAAATTTCTTTTGAAACAATTAAATGTCTTAAATATGCTTTCGAAAATTTGTTATCAACAAACGATGCGCCATTTTCTTCAATTTGAGAAAAATCATTCTTCCATTTAACATTTTTTATATTAATTATGCCATCTCTTGTAAATAACATTCCATTTCGGCCATTTCGTGTAGGCATAACACAATCGAACATATCTATGCCTCTTGCAATTCCTTCAAGAATGTTAACTGGAGTTCCTACACCCATAAGATATCTAGGTTTATCATCTGGTAATATTTCGTTTACTACTTCAATCATATCGTACATATCTTCAACTGGTTCTCCAACGGATAATCCTCCAATAGCATAACCATCTCTATTATGTGAAGCAATAACTTTTGCCGATTCAATTCTTAAATCTTTAAAAACACTTCCCTGTACAATAGGAAAAAAGGTTTGTTTATGTTCGTATAATGGGACTGTTTTATCAAATCTTTTCAATCCTCGATCCAACCATCGATGAGTTAATTCCATCGATTTTTTTGCATAATCATAATCGCATGGATAAGGCGTACATTCATCAAAAGCCATGATAATATCTGCACCTATTATACGCTGAATGTCAACTATACTTTCTGGGGTAAAAATATGTTTAGATCCATCAATATGCGAATAAAAATGAGCGCCATCTTCTTTTAACTTTCTGTTTTCTGCTAATGAAAAAACCTGATAACCCCCACTATCAGTAAGGATAGGCCTGTCCCAAGTTATAAACTTATGCAGCCCTCCAGACATTTGCATGGTTTCCATTCCAGGACGTAAGTATAAATGATAAGTATTTCCTAAAATAATTTGTGCTTTTACATCCTCAATTAAATCTCGCTGATTAACTCCTTTAACGCTGCCGACTGTACCTACAGGCATAAAAATTGGAGTTTGTATTTTTCCGTGGTCAGTAATTATCTCCCCTGCTCGAGCCTTTGTATTTGGCTCTTTTGCGAATATCTTAAATTTCATATATATCTAATTTCGTGGCAAAGATAGAAAATGTGAATAAATATTTCATTTCTTCAAATCACAATTCTTGTATAACACGAAAATGTTTAATAAAATTGCCAATTAACATCTAAAAACTCGAAAAATAAGTGGAGTATATCGATTTTGTATTAGCCAATCCAATCTACATAATACTTATAGCATTTGGTCTTAGTCTATTAATTCAATTATATTTTTATTTTTATTATTATTCAAGGATTATTTTTTACCGCAATAAAAAGAATAAGAATCATGAGAAGGAGCCAGTTTCGGTAATAATATGTGCACGAAATGAAGAAAAAAATCTTGAAAAAAATCTACCCTCAATTTTAAACCAGGATTATCCAAATTACGAAGTTATTGTTGTTAACGATTGTTCAGAAGATGAATCTGAATTTGTTTTAGAGCGATTACAAAAAAATTACAAACATCTCAAAACAACCACAATTAGACAGGATGAAAAGTTTTTTCATAGCAAAAAACTTGCTCTAACTATTGGGATAAAAGCAGCAAAGAACGATTTATTACTATTAACCGATGCAGACTGTTCTGCAAATAGTAATAAATGGATTGAAAAAATGCAGGAAAATTTTTCGGATAAAACAGAAATTGTTCTTGGTTATGGGGGATATATTAGAGAAAAGAAAATCATAAATAATTTAATTCGTTTTGATACTTTGTTTATAGCTATTCAGTATTTAACATTTGCCTTAGCGCGAAAGCCATATATGGGAGTAGGAAGAAATTTAGCTTATCGAAAAACTTTATTTTTTAATAATAAAGGATTCGCACGCCATAATCATATAATATCTGGTGATGACGATCTTTTTATAAATCAGGTTGCAAGAAAACGAAATACTAAAATTGAAATATCAAAAGAATCTATTACAAGATCTGAAGCAGAATCTAATTTTATAGGATGGTTTAAACAGAAAAAGAGACATACTACAACCGGAAGATATTATCGATTTGGGCCCAAATGGCGTTTATTTTGGGAAAACACCAGCAGAGTATTATATTATATTTTATTTGCATTATCAGTGATCTTTTTTAAGCATTACTTTGTTTATATAATAGGTGCGTTCACTTTTAGAATGATTTTACAATTAATAATATACAAAGTAGCAATGAGCCGTTTTGATGAAAAATATTTATTATTGCCATCACTTCTTTACGATTTTATAATGCCTTATTTAAGTTTTTCGTTTATTTTAGCAAATTATTTCACTACAAAAAAGCGTAAATGGAAATAAATCCCAATCTATCGGAAAAAGCTCTTCACGACTACAAACTTGTAATACATGCCATTTCTGGAGATGAAAAAGCGTATGCTGAGCTTTTAGATAGATATAAAGATGCCATTTACTATATGCTTCTGAAAATGGTTAATAATAGAAGCGATGCTGAAGATCTTACTATTGAAGCTTTTGGAAAAGCCTTTAAGAATATTTCTCAATATACTCCAAATTATGCTTTTAGTACCTGGCTCTTTAAAATAGCGACAAATAACTGTATCGATTTTATTAGAAAAAAGAAAGCAAATGTTATTTCACTAGATCATACGACTGATGATCAGGAAAGCATGGGCGCTCCACTACAAGCTGACACTCCTGATCCAGAGGAAGATATGATAAAAAGTCAGCGAATGGCTCTAACACGTAGTGTTGTTGAAAAATTAAAACCACGTTATAAAACATTAGTGGAACTAAGATATTTCAAAGAATATTCGTACGAAGAAATTGCAAATGAACTTAACCTCCCAATTGGTACTGTTAAAGCTCAACTTTTTAGGGCCAGAGAACTTCTTTTTAATATTTTAAAGAGTAGCAATCCAAACATAAAATAAAACCTTAACATAATGGATATAGTTAAAAAATACTTTCCCGATTTAACGGAAAAGCAAGAAAATCAATTTCTATTATTACAAGGATTGTACAAGGAATGGAACAACAAAATTAATGTAATTTCACGTAAGGATATAAATCAACTTTATGAACGACATGTATTGCATTCTTTAGCAATAGCTAAGGTTATTCATTTCAAAAAAAATACAAATATACTTGATGTTGGTACAGGTGGTGGGTTCCCCGGATTACCATTAGCTATATTATTTCCTGAGTGCAGTTTTCATTTGGTTGATTCTATTGGAAAAAAAATTACTGTCGTTCAGGAAGTATCAAAGGCGTTAAATCTTAATAATCTTACTTCAGAGCAAATTAGAGCAGAGAAAATAAAAGAAAAATATGATTTTATAGTTAGTAGAGCTGTAACAGCTTTCCCTGCATTCTATAACTGGGTAAGATTAAAAATAAAAAAAGACTCACAAAACAGTTTAAAAAATGGCATTTTATACCTAAAAGGGGGTAACCTAGAAGAAGAATTAAAGCATTTCAAATTGCGAATTACAACTTTTAATATTAGCGATTTCTTTGCAGAACCATTTTTTGAAACAAAAAAAATAATATATCTACCAATTTAATTTGATAATATTATTAAATTCTTTTTGCAGGAAAGAAAAAAACATTACTTTTGCAGTTCCAAAAGAAAAAGTAAAACATTGTAAAAATATTTTGAGATGAAAAGAACATTTCAGCCTTCGAACAGAAAGAGAAAAAATAAGCACGGATTCAGAGAAAGAATGGCATCTGTGAATGGAAGAAAAATACTTGCTTCGCGTAGAGCTAAGGGAAGAAAGAAACTATCTGTTTCTGACGAATATAATTCAAAGAAATAAATTTTAATACTCTTTATATAGTGAAGTAAGGAATGATTTATATCGTTCCTTACTTTTTTTATATATATCTATTCCATATTCTTTCTTATTATAAACAATAGTTTCTAATTTCTTGTTCT
>JBHOSR010000130.1:0-4292 GCA_042584405.1 Bacteroidota bacterium | reverse complement strand
TATGTAAAGGAGTTGCATCATAAAGTTTGAAAACCATAATTCTTAATTCTTTATTATATAAAATCGGTATTTGTTTCTATTTTTGTTGATCAAATTAAAAGTAAACACCATGAAAAAAGTAACCCTTTTGTTAATCGTTTTTTCTGTATTGTTGTTTTCTTGTCAAATTGAATCAAAAAAAGAAAAGGATGAACAGTTATATAAAATAGAAACTGAATATGGAAATATGGTTTTCAAACTTTATGATGCAACTCCTTTACATAAAGAAAACTTTATTAAACTAATTGAACAAGACTATTTTAAAGATTTGCTTTTTCATAGAGTAATTGATGGATTTATGATTCAAGGTGGCGATCCAAACTCTTTAAATGCTAAACCAGGTATGATGCTTGGCGAAGGCGGACCTGGTTATACCATACCTGCTGAATTCGTAGATAGTATTTTTCATAAAAAAGGGGTTATCGCTGCTGCTCGCGAAGGAGATGAAACCAATCCTGAAATGCGTTCTTCAGGTTCTCAATTCTATATTGTACAAGGTAAAGTGTTTACCGATGAAGATATTAAGAAAGTTGAAGATAGAATAAATGCTTCGCTTTTAAATAAGCTTGTTACAAAATATATAGACGAAGCAAAAAATGAAGCATATAATACTGGGGGTACAATAGATTACCAGATAATACTTCCTGAAGCTCGACAAAAAGCAGAAGATGAATTTAAAAAACAAGGTTATTATAAAATTCCTGAAAACAAATTGAAAGTATATCAGACACTCGGAGGAACTCCTCATCTTGATAATGCTTATACTGTATTTGGAGAAGTAATCGAAGGACTTGATGTACTTGATAAAATTGCCGCAGTAAACACTGATGAAAATGATAGACCAGTTAAAAATGTTAAAATGAGAATTTCTAAATTGTAATTGTATTATAATCATGATAGAAAAGATAAATCAATATTTAGAAGAAGCTAAAGAATATGTTGCTACTACTTTAGACGAAATAGAACAATTTCGTATTAAGTACATGGGGAAAAAGGGATTGGTTAATGATCTTTTCTCTGAGTTTAAAAACGTTCCACGTGAAAACAAAAAAGATGTAGGTCAAAAATTAAACGAACTTAAAGTTACCATTCAAGAAAAAATAAATTCATTAAAAGAAACAATTGAAGATAAATCCGAAGGACAATCCGATGTTGATCTGAGTCTTCCAGGAGATCCAATAAAATTAGGAACTCGTCATCCAATCTCAATTGTTAGAAATGAAATTATTGACATTTTTAAACGACTTGGTTTCACTATATCTGAAGGACCAGAAATTGAAGACGATTGGCATGTTTTTTCTGCTTTAAATTTTCCTGAGGAACATCCTGCACGAGATATGCAAGATACTTTCTTTATCGAAAAAGATCCTGATATACTACTTAGAACACATACATCATCGGTTCAGGTTCGTGTAATGGAAAATTCGCAGCCACCAATTCGGACAATTTCTCCTGGTCGTGTATTTAGAAACGAAGCAATTAGTGCTCGCGCACACTGTATTTTTCATCAAGTTGAAGGATTATACATTGACGAAAATGTTTCGTTTGTTGACTTAAAACAAACTCTATTATATTTCGCTAAAGAAATATTTGGAGAAAAAACAGAAATTCGTTTACGTCCTTCATATTTTCCATTTACAGAACCATCTGCCGAAATGGATGTTGCTTGCAACATTTGCGGTGGTAAAGGTTGCAATGTATGCAAATATACAGGTTGGTTAGAAATATTAGGTTGCGGTATGGTTGATCCTAATGTTCTTGATAGTTGCGGAATTGATAGTAAAACATATACTGGTTTTGCTTTTGGTATGGGAATAGAGCGAATAACAATGTTAAAATACGGAGTAAAAGACCTTCGCCTTTATTTTGAGAACGATGTACGCTTTTTAAATCAATTCAAATCTGCATTATAGTTTTAATAATTATAAATATATCAAAGCCTACTAAACAATTAGTAGGCTTTTCTTTTTATTGCATTAATGTCTTATTTCTTAGGATTAATCTGAATTTCATTAGTTACCGGAATTGCCTTCTTGTAAACAGCACTTACACCACAATATCTTTCATCTGATAAACTAACCGCTTTTTCAAGTTTTTCTTGAGGTAAATCTTCTCCCCAAAACTTATAGATAATATTCATACTGCTATAATGCTTTGGATGTTCTTCTGTCATTTCTGCTTCTACTTCAATTGCAAAATCATCTAGTTCAACGCGCATTTTCTTTAATATTGATACAACATCCATTCCTGTGCATCCTGCAAGCGATAATAACATTAATGGTTTTGGTCTTGGACCTTTATCCATACCACCTACCTCTTCTGTTGCATCAATTGCTAATTTATGTCCATTTATTTCTGATTCAAACGCCATTCCTTTGAGCCAATTTACATTTATTGAAGTTTTCATATTTAATTTTTTATAGTTTTTAAATAGATTTATATGTTTTATATACTTCTAGATATTTTTATATGTAATTTTATACAAATATAATTCTAAAATCTGTATTGTAAATTCTTGTTTATAAAACAAAAAACTTAATTTTGTGTACTAACACAATAAAAATAACATTACTAATTTTTATTTGCTGATTTTTAAGTTTTTAAGGCATACGTGATTTTAAGAAATAATGAAAAATCGGGATCAAATACCATCATGCGATAATTGTTTACTTAGTTCTGATTCAATATTTAAGCATCTTACAGAAGAAGAACAAAGCATGGTTGAAAGAGAAAAGGTGTGTAACACTTATAAACGTGGTAGTGTAATATATCATGAAGGTAGCAGAACAAATGGATTTTATTGTATTACATCTGGAATAATTAAAATATTTAAAACCGGAATTGATGGTCGCGAACAAATAATTGCTTTCGCTAAAAAGGGAGGTATTATTGGTTACCGTTCTATATTAAGTAGCGAACTTGCTTGTTCTTCTGCTAAAGTTATTGAAGATGCAACATTATGTTTTATACCTGGTGAAACGTTAATTAGCCTTGTTAAAACAAACGGTAATTTTTCTATGGCTATTATGCAACAAACCTGCAAAGAACTTGGTGAAGCTAATTCATTTATTACTGATATTGCCCAAAAGACTGTTCGTGAACGATTAGCAGAGGTGCTTCTTAATTTAAAAGATATTTTTGATCTTGATCAAGATAATGTATTGCAGATTTCTCTTACTCGCGAAGAGCTAGCAAATATTGTTGGTACTGCAACAGAATCTGTAATTCGTCTACTTTCTGAATTTAAACATGACAAACTAATTGATTTAAACGGTAGAAAAATTAAAATTTTAGATATAAAAACACTCGAGAAGATTTCAAACGCATTCAATTAATTTGTATTACTTTTTTGTACTTTACCGTTTATTAAAATAAACTAGATTGATCTCCTTTATTTATAATTTTATTTAAATGATTATAAGCAATTTCTGTTGCTTCTCTTCCTCTTGGTGTTCTTTTTAAATATCCTTCTTTTATTAAAAATGGTTCATAAACCTCCTCAATCGTTCCTGTATCTTCTCCAATTGCAGTAGCTATAGTAGAAATACCCACCGGACCACCTTTAAATTTATCAATTATGGTTAATAATATTTTATTATCCATTTCATCTAAGCCATGTTTATCAATATTTAGGGCTTCTAAAGCATATTTTGATATTTCAATGTCGATATTTCCATCACCTTTGACCTGTGCAAAATCTCTTACTCTTCGTAATAAGGCATTTGCAATACGTGGTGTTCCTCGCGAACGTGAAGCAATTTCTATTGCTGCATTTTCTTTTATTTTAACATTTAAAATACCAGCAGAACGTTTTACAATAGAAGTAAGTATATTAAAATCGTAATATTCTAAATGCGAAGTTATGCCAAATCGTGCTCGTAACGGGCTGGTTAATAAACCAGAGCGTGTTGTTGCACCGATTAAAGTAAACGGATTAAGTGTCAATTGAACAGATCTAGCGCTCGGTCCTTTATCGATCATAATATCAATCTTA
Organism: Bacteroidota bacterium; assembly: GCA_042584405.1. Lineage (GTDB taxonomy): Bacteria > Bacteroidota > Bacteroidia > Bacteroidales > UBA12077 > UBA12077. Next base: position 259 of record JBHOSR010000130.1, on the reverse strand, counting down.
TAATCTTCCATTGCGGAATATAAGTATTCTTCTACTACCGGACTTAACCGGTGGATTTCATCAATAAAGAGTACATCGCCTTCATCTAAATTTGTTAATAATCCTGCTAAGTCACCAGGTTTGTCTAAAACCGGACCCGATGTTAGTTTTAAATTTACACTTAATTCATTAGCAATTATATTGGCAAGTGTTGTTTTTCCTAATCCTGGTCGAAGTATAATGAGAGTGGAGAATTAACCATAGTTATTCAATACAAGGA
>JBHOSR010000129.1:0-4422 GCA_042584405.1 Bacteroidota bacterium | reverse complement strand
CTTCCATATAACAAATCTATTAATAATTATTTAATTATATCGTAGACATATTTATTAAACTTTTTAAATGTAAATCGGATTTACAAATTGCCCTTATAGACAATAACAGGTAGTAATACTTAACTTTTTTAAATTAGAATGACTCTATTGACATAAACTATTTTATTTCATAACTTTATTAATCCATTTTTATTAACTAAACTTTATGTTATGAGAAATTTAAAATTATTCTTAATTGCTCTATTAGTATCAACTTTTATTGTTAGCTGTAGCGATGATGATGATAAAACACTAGTTTGTAAAATATTATCGGAATACTTTACAAGTGATCAAGATACCAGATATGCTGAATATGTTTACGATGATGTATCGGGATTATTGGCAAAAATAAATTATTCATCACACAGCGGATCAGACGTTGGTTATTATGATACCTTATTTTACAATACTTCGGATCAGTTAATTAAAGTTGAATCGTGGGAACCAGGATCAGCTGAAGTAAATAAGACGGTTAATTATACATATACCAATGGAAAAATAACGAGGATTGTAGAAACTGGTACAAATTGGGACGGTGTTCAAGAAGTTCCTTATACATCAACCGCGGATTTTACTTATAGTGGAAATAATCTTGCAACTATTACAATTAGTGGTGGACGTGATAATATGGGATTTAAAAACTTTACATATTCTGGTGGTAACTTAAATACTGTGGATGTTGATTTCTTTGGCAATGACTCTGTATGGACAGGAATACGGGCTGTACACTACGATGCAAAAAAGAATATAGAAAAAAATCTTGTTCCTCAGTGGAGTTATATAATGTTTGCTTCAAGTACAAACAATTATGGAATGCTTTTATTTACTGATTCTGTAATTATGGGAGGAGGTGACCAATCGATTGAAATTGGCGATACCTTATTTAGACGTTCGTATACTTATAATATATACGATCAGGTAGAAACACTTAGCTCTTATCCTTCAGAACTGCAACAGAATTTGTCAACAATTACTTATACCTGGGAGTGTATCGAACAATAAATTTAGATATTTGAAAGTGCGGCTAAAACCGCACTTTTTTTTGATTCTTCTTTATTTTACTCCTGTTATTTATTATCAATTTCGTTGATCATATTAATAGCATTTTCGTTTTCAGGATTTAGCTCTAATGACTTCTTGTAGTGCTTTATCGCCACTTTTACATCACCTTTTTTCAAATATGATTCAGCTAAACTATCATACGCATTCGATGAATCAGGGAATTTTTCAGTAACAAGAGTAAAAATTTTTATTGCTTGATCAATCTCTTCTGACATAAGTAATTCATATCCTGCGGTATTAAATTTTGCTTCTTCGAAAAAGAATAATTTATCACTTTTCATCTGATTTAATTGTTCAAAAGCCATATCAAATCCATTTTCATTTAAGATTTTATTATATTTTACATAGGCAGATAATCTACGTTCTTTAAGAAATAATCCTGCTTTTAATTCAGCTGCTTCACTTTCTTGTTCAGCATGTAAGTAATCATACTCCATATAAGGAGTCATCATGATATCTTTTTTCAAAACCAAATCGACAGAAATATTTTTTACATTTTCTTCAATAAAGTTATTTTCAGATTCAACCTCTCCTGCTTTACCGTATACAGTATATACATGTTTATTATTGTAAAAAATACAATCTGAAAGTTTATACTCTGTTTTATTTGCCTCGTTATGTATCCATACATTTTTACTATTCATTACAATGTTATGGTGGAATTTAAAGTTTTCATCGGGCGCAGCAGTCCATATTGCTGTTTCGTATGCATTATTAATAATACAATACGACATACTTGAATTATAACGACTTTGTGAAAAATCCATACTTGGGAAATAATAAACAACAGTATTTTTACAATTATTAAAAATACAATGGTCAACATTTATTTCATCACCGTGAATTAAAACTCCTGATTGTATTGGAGATGCATCTCTATCGCCAACGAATAAACATTGCGATAAAACAAAATCTTTTAATTCCATATTACTTCGACCAATCGGATAATAAAAGAAAACATCAGGATTTGAATTACCTGTAAATTTCAATCCCCGTATTGTAACATGATTTACTTCGACATATAATCCTAAACAACTTTCAAAACCAAAATTTATTGAATTATTAGCAATTGATGTAATAACCGGCATCGAATAAGGACTCCATGCAGGATTGTCAGGTAAAATTTCAGCTTCAATAACCAACCTTTCGTTTTTGTTATATTTATTATTATCGAAAACAACTTTATCAGTTAATATATAAAATCCGGGAGCTAACTTAATAGTTGTTGAACTTATTTCGGTATTTGCATTTGCAATTTCAGCAGCTTTAAATAAACTCTTTAAGGGCAATTCTTTTGTGCCTTTATTTGTATCATCTCCATTTTTAACATCAACATAAATAGTTTGAGCTTGAATGCTTGCTGATATTATAATCAATCCACTTAAAATCAGTAAAACTAAATTCCTTTTCATAATTATAAACTTTTTTATTAATAAATCTTTTACAAAGATGAATTCTTAATGCCAACGCAAGCATTCAAAATACATTCAAAACACGTTTATTTTTAAACTTTTTTTAATTAATTTGCACCATAAGCTGTAATTGCATTGTTTAAATGGGATTAAAATGACAGAATTGCGTTTTTTTAATGATTGTAAAAAACAAGTTGAAACTAAACTCGGCTGGGCCGATAGTAGTAATTGGAAACAACGCGATTTTGAGTATTTAATAGAAATTATATTCGATAAATCGAAAATAAAATTGAGTCTTTCAACCTTAAAACGAATTTGGGATAAAGGTTTTAAAGGATCACCACAATTAAATACACTTAATGCTTTATCTGTATTTTTAGGCTTCAAGAACTGGAACGATTTTAAACTATCCAACGATACAGATATTTTAGAAAAATCAAATAAAGATATAGCAGATGTTAGTAGAATATCGAAAATCCAGTCTAAACAAAAAAAGATCAACTATTTAAGGATTGTTACTCTGTCAGTTATTCTAACAATAGTTATTGTTTTTATGATTTTAATTATAAATAACAAATTCCCGACTTTTTATAAACTTAAAAGTATTGATACTAGTCTTGTAAGTTTCTCAAGTAAAACAACTGTAACTAATGGAGTTCCTAACTCTGTTATTTTTAATTATGATATCTCAGAAATTAAATTCGATAGTGCTTTTATTCAACAATCATGGTACAAAGGAAGTCAGGTTGAAATTAAAAAAGTGGATAATTTTTATTCAAGTATTTATTATTTCCCAGGATATCATCGTGCTAAACTCATTATTAACGATGAAGTAGTTAAAGAACACCCAATACATATTACTACAGATGGGTGGATGTGTCTTGTTCAGAAAAATATAGAAGATCCTATTCCTACTTATATTCCTAAAAATGAACTTACAACTGATAGTCAATTAAATGTTTCAACTCAAACCCTTGAAAGAAATAACATTGACACAAAAAACACTGATTACTATGTTTACTATTATAATGTAAAAGATTTTGGAAATACAGATGCTGACAATTTTACTTTCGAAACTCAGATTAAAAATAGTATTGCTGATGGTGGGCTTATTTGCCAGGACTGTTATATAATCTTGATATGTGAAACCGGATGGATAAGTGTTCCTATCACTACACCTGGATGTGTTAGTAATATTGGTCTGACTATAAGTGATTTTAGAATATCGAGTCAAACGAATGACATGTCTGCTTTTGGATGCGATTTAAATGAGTGGCAAAAAATAAAGTTCAAATGCAGGAACCAAAATCTTAGTATTAGTATAGGAAATAAAGAAGTCTATACTTTAAAGTATAACGATGAATTAAATAATCTTAAGGGAATTTTGTATTTATTTCACGGTACAGGGACCATCGATTATGTTACAATCATAGATGATTCTAATAATATAACCTTCGATGAAAAATTTTAATTATTTACCAATTAAAATAAAAGGCGACCAATAAAAAGGATGGGCATATTCGCCCTCTTCAATCATTTTAAGTTTTGCTTGCTGCAATGCTTTTGAAAATTCCGCTGTTTCTTGATCTTCCTCTAATAAGTTTTTATAAAAATCGATCATTAAATCTGATGTAGAATCATCGGCTACTTTCCATAAAGAAACAATAATGTTTTTGCTACCTGCATACAAAAGTGCTCTTGTTAATCCTATGAGCCCTTCACCTTTTTTAATTTGACCTAAGCCAGTTTCACAGGCAGAAAGCACCGTTAAATCTGCATTCAAATCGAGGTTATAGATTTCTCCCTGATACAAAATGCCATCTTCGCTCAATGTTGAATCCTGTGCAAGGAATATTCCTGATAACTCTGGCTTTTCAGTATTTACAAAGCCGTGTGTTGCAAAATGAAG
>JBHOSR010000128.1:0-4474 GCA_042584405.1 Bacteroidota bacterium | reverse complement strand
TTATTTTTAGGTTATGTATTACCCTTTATTTTAGTTTTATCATTACTAATTGTTTTAACAACTATTACTGAAAATGAGGCCGTAGCAGGGATTAGTGCCTTAGCTATTCTTGTACCTTACTATTTGATATTATTTCTTTTAAAAGATAAGATTAGAAAGAAATTTACATTTACAATAAATAAAATAGATTAAAAATCTGAAACATGAGTACAACAATTTTGTTTACTATTATTTCTCTTAGCGCAATTGGGGCGATAGCTGCAATAATTTTATATTTTGTAGCTCAGAAATTCAAAGTATATGAAGATCCGCGCATTGATCAGGTTGAAGAAATTCTACCTGCTGCGAATTGCGGAGGATGTGGTTATCCTGGATGTAGGGGATTTGCAGAAGCAATGGTAAAGGCTGATGATCTTTCTCCTTTTTACTGTCCTGTTGGAGGAAATGAAACCATGGCTCAAGCTGCTGAAATTCTTGGAAAGGCAGTTGAAGAAAAAGATCCACTTGTTGCAGTAATTCGATGTTCTGGTTCACCCGCTCAACGTGAGAGAATTAATACTTATGATGGTGCAGCATCTTGCACTATTTCTTCAAGCCTATACTCAGGCGAAACAGGTTGTCAATATGGTTGTCTTGGATTAGGTGATTGTGTTGATGTTTGTGATTTTGATGCTATTTACATGGATGAAGAAACAGGTTTGCCGGTAGTAATTGATGATAAATGTACTGCTTGTGGAGCTTGTGTAAAAGTATGTCCAAATATCATCATTGAACTAAGGAAGAAGAATAAAAAAGATAGAAAAATATTCGTGTCTTGTATTAACCGTGATAAAGGTGGGATTGCTAAAAAAGCTTGTAAAGTAGCGTGCATAGGCTGTAGCAAATGTGTAAAGGTTTGTCCTTACGAAGCAATTACGCTCGAAAACTTTTTAGCATACATTGATCCAAATAAATGTAAACTTTGTAGGAAATGTGTAGTTGAATGCCCTACAAGTGCTATATTAGAGATCAACTTTCCACAACGAAAAGTTAAAGAGGAAAATACAGAAGCTTCAAAAGTGGAAGCATCAGCAACTGAAGCTTCTTCAGCTCAAGAAGACAAAAAAGAAACGAACGAAAACGAAACTAAATAAAACAGGAGGGATAAAGTGTTAAAAACATTTCCAAAAGGCGGTGTTCATCCAGAGGAAGGGAAATACTCTGCGAAAGGTGCAATTGAAGCATTGCCGCTTGCAAAGAACGTATCAATTCCAATTGCTCAGCATATTGGTGCTCCCTCTAAACCTATTGTTGCGAAAGGCGATAAAGTTAAGGTGGGAGACAAAATAGCCGAAAGTACTGGCTTTGTATCTGCTAATATTCATTCATCTGTTTCAGGAACTGTTGTTAAGGTTGATGATGTGTTAGATTCGACCGGATATAAGCGTCCTTGTGTTATTATTGAAGTTGAGGGTGATGAGTGGAATGAGAGTATTGACAAGTCACCTGATTTGAAAAAAGAAATTAGTTTAACTGATAAAGAGATTATTAATAAGATAAATGAATCTGGTATTGTTGGATTAGGTGGCGCAACCTTTCCATCACATGTTAAACTTTCAGTTCCTGATGGTAAGAAAATTGAGGTCTTGATAATTAATGGAGTTGAATGTGAACCTTACTTGACATCTGATCACAGACTAATGCTTGAAAAAGCTGAAGAAATGCTTGTTGGAACTCAGATTTTAATGAAAGCATTAAGTGTTAACAATGCATTAATTGGTATTGAAAATAACAAACCCGATGCAATTGCTCATCTGGAAAATCTTGTAAAAGATTATCCTGGAATTGAAGTCCATGCATTGAAAGTTCAATATCCGCAAGGTGGTGAAAAGCAATTAATCAAAGCTTTAATAAATCGTGAAGTTCCATCTGGAGGATTACCATTGGATGTTGGAGCGGTTGTTCACAATGTTGGAACTGCATATGCAGTTTACGAAGCAGTTCAAAAGAACAAACCTTTATTTGAAAGAGTAGTTACGTTAACAGGAAAATCTGTTAAGAAACCTTCAAATTTTATGGTTCGAATAGGTACTCCAGTTCAAGATTTAATTGAAACTGCAGGTGGATTACCAGAAGATACAGGTAAAGTAATTAACGGAGGACCTATGATGGGCAAAGCTTTAAATTCGTTAGAAGTTCCAGTTGTAAAAGGAACATCAGGAATTTTAATTATGCCTGCTGAGCTATCTAAAAGAAAAACTGAAAGTAGTTGCATTCGATGTGCGAAATGCATTTCTGTATGTCCGCAAGGTTTAGAACCTTATCTGTTAAATAAATTAGCTCAAATTGAAAAAAACGATAAACTGGAGACAGGTGGTGTAATGGATTGTATTGAATGTGGGTCGTGCGCTTATACTTGTCCTGCAGGATTACCATTATTAGATTACATTCGCTTAGGAAAATCCAAAGTAAGTCAAATCATAAGATCAAGAAAACAGTAATGAATAAAATAATTACAATATCACCATCTCCTCACGTTTATGAGGATACAAGCGTAAAACGGCTGATGTTTGATGTGGTTATTGCATTGTTGCCTGCATTGGCATTTTCAATCTATTTCTTCGGAATGGGTGCAATAATCGTTACATTAACTGCCGTTGCTTCGTGTTTAGCTTTTGAATGGTTAATTCAAAAGTACATTCTTAAACAAGTGCCAACTATTACTGATGGATCAGCATTGGTTACGGGAGTTTTATTAGCTTTTAATATCCCAACAAATTTACCAATTTGGATAATAATTGTTGGTAGTTTAGTTGCAATTGGTGTTGGTAAAATGTCATTTGGTGGATTAGGGAATAATCCTTTTAATCCTGCATTGGTAGGACGTGTATTTATGCTTATTTCATTTCCGGTTCAAATGACAAGCTGGCCTGTTCCAACAGGATTCAATAATAGTTACACTGATGCCGTTACAGGAGCAACTCCACTTGGTGTAATGAAAGAAGGAATTGGTGCAGGAGAATCCGTATCTGCAATAATGGAAAATATACCGAGCCATATGGAACTATTCTATGGTTACATGGGAGGTTCAATGGGAGAAATTGCCGCTGTTGCATTATTACTTGGTTTAGCATATATGTTATTTAGAAAAGTAATTAAGGTTCATATTCCGGCTTCAATTTTTATATCTATTGCTGCTTTTACAGGAATTCTTTGGTTAGTTAATCCAGAAGCAAACGCAGATCCTTTATTCCATTTATTAACTGGAGGTGTAATGTTAGGAGCTATTTTTATGGCAACTGATTATGTTACTTCACCAATGTCGATTAAAGGAATGTGGATTTATGGAATTGGTATTGGTTTAATAACAGTATCTATCCGGGTATTTGGAGCATATCCTGAAGGAATATCATTTGCAATTCTTATTATGAATGCTTTTGTTCCTCTAATAAATATGTACATTAAACCTAAACGTTTTGGGGAGGAGGTTAAAAATGGCCAGTAAAAAAGAATCAACCTTTATAACTATGGTGCTTACATTGTTTATTGTAACTTTTGTAGCATCTGCAGCACTTGGTTATCTATATGAGTTAACTAAAGGACCTATTGCTGCCAGTAAGTTAGCAAAACTTAATAGTGCTATTACACAAGTTGTTCCTGAATTTGATACCATACCACAAAGTCAAGTTTATAAAAAGGGTATCGATGGCGATACATTGGTATTTTATCCTGCTATGAAAAATGATGAGTTAGTTGGAACGGCTGTTAGTACTTTTACAAATAAAGGTTTTAGTGGTAATATTAAACTAATGGTAGGTTTTTTACCAGATGGTACAATATATAATATATCAGTATTAGAGCATAAAGAAACTCCTGGATTAGGAGATAAAATGCAGAAGAACAAATCTGAGTGGAGCGTTCAATTTAATGGAAAGAATCCAGCAAACTTTAGATTAAAAGTAAGCAAGGATAAAGGTGATGTTGATGCCATTACAGCATCTACAATTAGTTCCAGAGCATTTTGCGATGCTGTTGATAGAGCTTATAACGCATATATGGAAGGAGGTCAAAAATGAGTCAATGGAAAAACTTTAGTAAGGGATTTTTCAAGGAAAATGCAGTTTTTGTTTTATTCCTTGGATTATGTCCAACATTAGGTGTAACAACATCTGCTATAAATGGATTGGGAATGGGTTTGGCAACTACATTTGTTTTAGTAATGTCAAATCTTGTAGTTTCTTTAGTGAAATCACAAATTCCTGATAAAGTTCGTATTCCTTCTTTTATTGTGATCATTGCATCGTTTGTTACTATGGTTGAACTTGTAATGCAGGCCTATGTACCTGCATTATTTGAACAGTTAGGTTTATTTATTCCTCTTATAGTTGTAAACTGTGTGGTCCTTGGCCGTTCAGAAGCATTTGCATCAAAAAATAGTGTATTCTCATCAATTATTGATGGATTGGGTATGGGATTAGGTTTTGCAATGGCTCTA
>JBHOSR010000127.1:0-4528 GCA_042584405.1 Bacteroidota bacterium | reverse complement strand
TATTAGGCTCTTTTTTCAAGACTTTTTCAAAATAATAATCTGATTGCCGAAGATTTTAATCAAGCATATAGAAGAATGAAATATTTTCAGCAATATACTAGATATAGGAAAAAGCAAGCAGAAAAGATAGTAGTTGCGCAAAAAAATCTGGAATATGAAACAGAGCAACTTAAGGATGAAAGAAACGAAAAGATTAGGTTATTATCCAATAAGGAGAGAGAAAGAGCTCTTTTAAATTCAGAAAAGGTTAAGGAAAATAATGAAGTTAATAGATTGAAAAGAAAAGAAGCTGAATTAAAAAGAAAATTAGATGAAAATCAAAGAATAATGAAGCAACTCGAAAATGCAATTGCTGAATTAATTGCAAGAGAATCGGAAGCAAATAAAGCATACAAAACGTTAACTGCAAACGAAGAATTGATTTCACAAGGATTTAAAAATTCAAAAGGAAAATTAGTTTGGCCTATTGATAATGGTATTGTTATTCGAGAATTTGGAGAACATCCACATCCTGTAATAAAGGGAGTTAAGATTAAGAACGAAGGAATAGATATTGGCACACAAAAAGATGCTAAAGTTAAAGCAATTTACGAAGGAGAAATCAAAAAAGTGATTGCAGTTCCTGGTGCAAACATGGCGGTTATAATTAGACACGGACACTATTTAACATTATATTCGAATATTGTAAATGTTAGAGTTAAACAAGGGGATAAAGTTCCTGAAGGCTTTTATATTGGTGAAGTGTTTTATACCGAAAACGAAGAGGGATCAGTATTACACCTTCTATTATTTCTATCTCTTCCGCAATTTCATTAATTAGTCGCTCCCTTAAACTTATTCTCTTTTTTATAATTAATAATTTATTCAATCCTGCGGATTTTGTTCTTTCTGTTTGGTCTAATAGTTGATTTGTTAATTTAAGTTCATTCTCTGTTTTTTGCTTTCTTTTCTGCAATTCCACTTTCGTTTGAGAATAAATCTGATTAAAAATCAGTAATAATAATGTAGTTGTTAAAAAAGCTTTGATACGTTTATTCATTTTTGCTAATTCAATGAAATATACTAATTAATTGATCTGTTTTTGATCTTTTTTAATATTTTCTCGCTGTTATTACCTAGCTCACCAGATAATTTCCAAAGTTCAACAGCCTCCTCAGTGTTTCCAACTTTGAATTGTATATCTCCATAGTGTTCAACAATCACCTGACTTTTTAATCCTCCATTTTCATATGCTTTCTTTATAAATAATAATGCGTCCTGGTATCTTTTCAATTTAAATAAAATCCAAGCATAAGTATCTAGATAAGTGCTATTATTAGGCTCTGCTTCAATAGTTCTTTTACTGATTGACTCTGCATACTCAAGTTTTTCTTCACGTAAAGAAAGGTAATAGCTATAATTATTAATTACATATAAGTTATTAGGCTCTTTTTTCAAGACTTTTTCAAAATAATAATCTGATTGCCGATAATCTTTATTCTTGTAGTATGCTTCGCCCAAATTAGTATAAAAATCTAATTCAAGTTCTTCATTGTTTTGTACAATATTTAAGCCCTTTTTTAAAATTTCAATAGCCTCATCTGATTTTCCAGTTTGATTGGCTGAAACTCCATTAAACAGATAAAATAATGTGTGATTAGGAAAGCTATCTAGAGCAGTTTTTGACTTTATATATAAGTTTTTAAAATCATTATTAAAACTATATATTGATAATAGCTGCTCCCAAAGTATTATATTTCCTTTAAACCTTTCAAGTATATACTCTATTTCGATTTTAGCTTCATCCAATTGATTCATTTTTATTAAATAGTCCGCATAGAGTGTATATGAGTCCTTATTATCAGGATACATCTTTTTAAAAAGTATTAGCAGCTCTTTTAATTTTTGGTTATAAATATTAAACTCTCCTTGATTGTTTAAAAGCGATACAAATATCATCACTTTTTGATTATACTCAATATTATTATTATTTAATACCTCATTTATCGATTTAAATGCTTTATCATAATCCATCTTTTTTCGATAGAAATCTATGATTGATAGCTGACCTAGTGTATTATTGCTATCCAATTGAAAAAGCTTGTTATAGTTTTCTTCAGCCTTAATATAAAGATTGTCTTGTGTATACATTTCAGCAATAATGCCGTAATAACGAGGTTCTTTAGGATAATGTTTTATGAGTTTATTGATTTCATTGTAAGCCATAGTTTTATTCCCAAGTTTATAATACAACTGCTGTTTGGCTAGTGCCAAATTTTCATTTACCCCTACTCTTTTTTCTATTTCATCATACAACTCTATTGCTCGCTTATAATTGCCTAAATGGATTTGTAATGCAGCCAAATTATAGGGAATCTCAAGATCTTCCTTACTAATTTTATACAAATTTTCGTAAACTTCTACAGCTTTATTATATTCCTTCGTTATGATATACAATTTTGCCAAATTAATTCTATACCATTTGTTTTCAGGATCTTTCTCAACTGCTGCTATAGCATATTTTATTGCTGTGCTATAGTTATTTAATATTTCGTTGATTTTAGAAATTTCTTGGCTCGCAGCAGCACTTTCCGGAAATATTTCTAAACATTGATAATATAATGCTAAGGCTCCATTTAAATCACCTAATAGCTTTTTACGATTTGCTTCAATAAACACATAATAATATTGTTGTTTACTATCTTTACTTAATTCCTTTTTTGTTTTGTTATTTATTTCTGATAATTCTTTATTACTACTACAAGCCGTAAATATTGTAATAGAGCAAAGAATTATAATTATTTCTTTTACCCTCATATCTTCCATTATTAACAATAAATTATAAACTTAACACAAAAATCGTACGTTAAGTTTATAAAAAGCGAAATTTAACAAATATTAAGAATTCTATTTAACTACTGTATTAAGGAATCCACGGAACCTTTTTCAGTTATATTTAAACCATCAACTTAATAAATTCAACCAATTGGAATTAATACTCTCTCTTGGTTTCAATGCTAATCTTCACTCTTTATATGTCTTTTTTCTACTAAATATGCAGATATTATAAACGCAACAAGTAAAACTGTATTTATTGTATACATCACTATTTTATTATCAGATTCCATGATTTTGCTTAAACTAAACAATACAAATGCCATAATAAAATAGAAGCCAATTTTTCTGAAATTGTAATTAATTAAATAATGCTTTCTACTCAATAAATAAGATACTATAAGCATCACGCTATAACTAAATAAACTGGCAAATGCAGAACCTACATATCCTATTATCGGCAATAAAAAAATATTTAATACGATAGTAATTATTGCACCAGTAACTGCTACAATAATTCCATATTTTGTTTTATCCGTTACTTTATACCATATCGATAAGCTAAATAAAATTCCAAAAATTAATTTTGCCACAAGCAGAATTGGAACAACTTTTAATCCTTCCCAAAATTCTTTCGCAATAAAATATTTTAAAATGTCGATGTAAAACATTACTCCCAAAAAAATAATTAATCCGAAAATGATGAAATAATTCATTACATCAGCATATAGTTTTTTTGCATCTTTATGTTCTGAATTTTTGAAGAAAAAAGGCTCAGCTGCATATCGAAACATTTGTATGAACAGCACCATTAATATGGAAAGTTTAAAATTTGCTCCATAAATTCCTAGCTGCTCCATTGGATTCGGATCATTTATTAACTTAGGGATTAACAATTTATCAATATTGTCGTTAAGCATTCCAGCCAACCCAATTAATAAAATGGGAAATGAATAATTTAATATTCTTTTTAATAATGTAAAATCAAATTTTGGTTTTACCTTGATTATTTCAGGTAGCAGAATTATAAGTGTTGCTGCACTACTAATGAGGTTTGAAATTAACACATAATCTAAAACCATTTCTTTATTATAAATATTAGCAAGAACTCCAGTGCTGCCTGATTCTGCTAATTTTCTACATAATACTAAATAAAACAAATTTAAGCCGATGTTCACAGAAATTCCGACCAGCTTAATAAACATAAATTTTATTGGTCGCTCATCAATACGGAGTTTTGCAAAAGGAAGTGCATTCAATACATCGAACGCAATTATGAATATAAAATAGATTACAATTTTTAAGCTATTTACTTCTAAATATCCTTTCCATAAATCCTTTAAACCTATCGAAAGTAAAATGAAAATAGAAGTTGTGAAAAATATAGAATATAAACCTGTTCCTAGAACTTTATTATAGTCTTCCTCCTTTTTACTTGCGAAACGAAAAAAACCGGTTTCTAGTCCGTAAGTAAGCAGAACCAGCAGAATTGCAGCGGTACTGTATATATAAGTTAATTTTCCGTAAAAAAATTTGCCTAAAACAATAGTATGTAAAGGAACTAAAAGGTAATTTAAAAATCGACCTAACATATTACTTAAACCATATATAATGGTTTGTCCAGCAAGTTTTTTAATTTGACTCAATTCTTCTTAATTTATTAACTATACAAAATAAAACTACTTATTCTTATTATCATAATATTTACCTTTTT
>JBHOSR010000126.1:0-4717 GCA_042584405.1 Bacteroidota bacterium | reverse complement strand
CATACCAATGACTTAAAGGGCGGTATTTAATTTCCGTTTTATTATTAAAACCATCATAAATTGCTTTAACCTTGTTGGCTTCAAAGTTTAAATTTAACGACTTATAATAGCGAAATAAAGTAGTTGTTGATGACTGATTATAACAATCGAAGCCATAGTTTAAAAGATCCTGGCGACCATCACCAGTAAAATCACCACTTACATAAAAGTTTTTGTAGGCCTGATCTTTTATAGTCGATTCTGCCTGTTTTACTAATGAAAATCCTGTTCCCGTTGATTTATACCAATATGCAATTATTTTATCAAAGTCTTTATCATTCGCTCCATCCCATTTATACTTCGCTTCAAATAGGATAAAATCAGAAAGACCATCATTATTAAAATCCATAATAATACAGTTGTCTTTATCATCATCCTGGTGTGTATCCGGATCTTCAATACCATTAATTGCTAAACTTTCTAATGTAAGAGAACATGTATTGGCTGTGCCATTTCCATATGCTACAGCCATATTTTCATCATTCTCACCTATTATTAATAAATCCGACAAACCATCACCATTAAAATCTCCTTGCTTGAAGTATTTAGCATGAATACTGGTAAAAGTGGTTATATTAGCTGCAGTTGCACTAATTGATCCATTATTATTGAGATAAGTGTAAATTTTGGTCTCGGTTGTTACACGTAGATCAACTAATCCATCACTGTTATAATCTCCAACAAAGAGATTTTTAGGCTCAGAATTTAGGTTTAAACTAATTGGTATAGATTCCATATTTTGACCTAAATTACCAATTACTTCCATTATAGCTCCGTTATAATAGCCATCTGTTTCTATCACTTCTAAATAGATTAAATTATCTCTTCCATCCTGGTCAAAGTCTGCTATTGAATATAGAGGAATGCATGGTAAACAAAGTTCATAATCCCAGTCCTTCAATGGAATTAAAAATGATAAATCAGCATTACCGTTAACATAAGTATAAATTTTAGGTATTATAACATCATTACTTCCGCTACCTGTGAGATCACCAAATAAAGGACCAATATTAGTACCAAGGTGGTAATCATTTTCTGTATATGTTCCAAAATCATCAGATAAAGGAGAGCTATAAACAAATGAATAATTATTATTTGAACCTACATTTGCTAAATAAGTATTGTACCTGCATATAGCTCCATCTCCAGGATTATAATGAAAAGTACTTACCAAATCAGATAAGCCATCTTCATTAACATCCATTGAATAAAAGTCCATATCTTTATGTTGCACAGTTGAATATGGAGGAATTGTAATAGTATTTTGAGTTATATTATTAGCATTTAAATCTCCCCAGTTAATAATGGTTTTGTTTAACTTAGCACCGCTTTTATTACTTTCTATAATTTCCGTTAAAATACTTTCACTAATATCATCTTCAACATATTTAAAATTGTATCTTCTAACTGTGCGGTTGTTAGTTTGAACAACAATTTCTCTCAATAAGTGCTTGGGAGTAACCTCTGCTCCAACTATATAATATGATTTTTGATCAGAACGTTCATCGTAATAAAAATACACAGTATTATATGGACTTAATCCTGAATTTCCTGTATAATTTATCTTTTCTATCATGACTTCACCATTTTCTTCCTTATATTCATATGTCATGAAATTCCCGTTGCTATCGGTAATTTTATTTAAATAAAATGCATAGGGTGCATAATGGTCTGTGATTTTGATTTTAGAACTTATTGAGTTTCCATATTCTAATGTTTTTCCGTCTTTAGTTTCAACTTCAAAATACTGTTCTGAAATACTTCCAAATATTTCAATATCAGCAAATGAATTTTGTTCACTCCTATATTTAGAATGTGGAGTTCCATATTCATAAGGAGTGCTTATCATCATCAACCTCTGGCCGTCTAATGCAAATCGATCATCATTATCAAATTGTAATCCTTCAGCATGTCCATCATAGTAATTATTTTGAGGTACTCTGGTAATAGTCGAAAGTCCACTAATATTAAATCCTTTACCTAAATTGGTTCGTCCCTGCTGGCTATTGTATGTAATGCTTAAATTAGGTTGCATACCTGCTGTACCTTGAGGCACAGGTATTGGAATTGAATATACGGCAGCACCTGAAGGTGAAACATTTATGCTTCCAGATAAACTTCCAACTTCTAATGTTTTATCAATTGTTCTGTTATCACCATTTACCTGTATAGAATTATAATCAGCAGGAAATACCATATCAGGAGAAACTGTAATAGTAAC
Organism: Bacteroidota bacterium; assembly: GCA_042584405.1. Classification (GTDB taxonomy): domain Bacteria; phylum Bacteroidota; class Bacteroidia; order Bacteroidales; family UBA12077; genus UBA12077. Next base: position 2,457 of record JBHOSR010000126.1, on the reverse strand, counting down.
TGGTGCATCACCTGATTCAGTAGAGTAAACAAAACTACCTTTCATACGTACATAATCCCTAGCTTCAATTACACCATCATGTATGTAACAGTTCTGATCATCGATAGGTGTTAACAATGTAATTGATTTTTGAGGTATTTGAGTGATAGGTGGGCAAAAAGGATCATCATCATCGTCTCCGTCTCCACCATCACCTCCACCAGGTGCAGATTGGTAAATAGTTAAATGTTCACTTCCTATTATTATTGACGCACTCCTGGAACTTGACGTTGTATTTTCAGGATAGTTAACTCTTACAAAATCATTACCTTGTCCGGAAGTTTTTAAAACAGATACTCCCCAATCACAATTTACATCAACAGTCCAATTACATGATGAACTTTCAGTGTAAATATCAATATCGAAACTACCTGCACCACTAGTTGCATAATACGCATTATTAGGAACAATATGTGTTACACAATTCTGTTGTTCAGGCAGCGGCGGTGGTTCAACTTGTGCTTTTGCATTTATGCTCAACAGTCCAATAAACAGAACCAGAAATATATATTTTATTTTTTTCATATCTTTTTAATATTAAGATTTAAGTAATTAGCCTGCCCGCCGGTAGGCAGGTATCAAGATTTCTTATTCACTAATCCCTACTCATTAATCATTACTCATTATTATTTTCAAGTTGTTCAACTCTTTGCATTAAAGCTTCAATAACTTCTTGCTGTTGCAAGGTATAAAGTGTTAACTCTTCGATTTTTTGTAAGAGTTTAGAGTTCATTTCCCCCACAGAAATACCATTTTCTTCAACCTCTGCAGTTGTTGGAATTTCCGGTAAATGTTTATTTGTTTTAATATATGAGTTCAAATCACTAAGTGACATTAAGTTGTAATCGTCTTCGAAAACAAAATCGGCCCAGCTTATTGCTGCTTCTACTTTTATTTCTGTTGCTATAATTTTTCCGTTTACAGCTAATTTAAAGCCTGAAGGAACTGTTGTTGTACCAATAGATACTCCTCCTGTTTTATTTAAATTTAAACCGCTTCCGGTTCCTGCTGTTGCATTATCAATATGTAGAATTTCACTTCCCATCCAAACTCTTCCAGAAATTGGAGATGCGCTACCAACTAATTTAATACCACTATCGAAATTTTCAGCATCTTGTAATATTTGTAATTTTGAAGCTGGATCTGCAGTTCCAATACCTACTTTACCATTGGTAATTGACATTACCATTGTTCCATTGTAGCCATAAGGAGATCCGGATTCTTGATTATAAAAACGAATACCTCCATAGTATGTATGAGCAGAGAATGACAAACCTTGATGTCTTTGAATAACATAAGCTTTTCTGCTGTGTGGATCATTTTCTTCTGTGTTATCTAAACCCCATGAATTATGATAGGATAATGGATCTCCGGTGTAAGTATTAATTAATCCATTTACGTGTAATTTTTGGCTAGGATCAGTTGTACCAATACCAACGTTGCCGTTGTTTAAAATTGTTAATTTTTCTCCACCATTAGCCCAAAAACGTAACGAGTGATCAGAATGATTATATCTTATATATCCTTTATGTGGACTATTAGCATCACCAAACATTATTCCCTGTACTGAGGTAATCGGCGATAAGAACTGAAGTATATTTGTACCGTTACTTTCTAAAATTGCTGTTGTTGTAGAAAAAGGATTTGCAGTAGAAACTCCTTTTTGAATATGTAGTTTAGAACCAGGATCAGTTGTTCCAATACCAACATTGCCTGTATTAATATTATAAATATCTGAACCATCTTGCTGCCAAAAACTTGAGGTTGCTGGCGGTGTTGTTCCAAAAGGATATGCAATTGCATTACCCGAATTATAAAGTTCTGAGATTTCGGTTTCGCTTAAAGCTTTTTCCCATATACCTAATTCATCAAGTGAACCATCGTAGCTATAATTTGTATTACTATAGTGCCCAACTTTAACTGATATATGTGGATGATATGGTGCAGCTGTACAGTTACCCGATGCTTTTTCCGCACCATTAATATAAACTTTACATGTAGATTGATCCCATACAAAGGCTATATGAAACCATTGATTTAATGGCACATCTGAGGAAGATACCGTTGCCCGAGCCGATCCGCTTTGATAAAATCGAATTTGTCCACTTACTAACCAGCAAATAATACCATATCCTTGACTTATAAAAGCATCATCACCTATTACATCGATATTTGCCCAAAACGATAAGGTATAACCATTTGTAAAATCGAAATTTGTACCCAGATCAATATAATCATCGCTACCATCAAAATCATACCCTGTATTTACTTTACCGGTAATATTTGTTGTAATTCCTCCGTATACAGTTCCATCATTAGTTCCATGAGAATCAATTAAATTTCCAGAGGTTTCATCAAAATTATAATAGGATTTTAATCCGTCAGTTAGTGTTTGTGAAAATGCTAAATGACTAATCC
>JBHOSR010000125.1:0-4764 GCA_042584405.1 Bacteroidota bacterium | reverse complement strand
ACTAATTGTTAATTAATATATTAATTATTAAATTAGGTGTTTAAATTTATAAGTATGAAGAAAGATGTTTTCGCTATTTTTAATATAGAACAGGACGAAAAAGTTAGCGTTTCATTGTTTCTTATTCAGTCTGTATTTTTGGGTATCTTTTATGGTGCATTCGATGTAGGTGCACATGCACTATTTCTTAATGCTTATCCTGCTTCAATGATTCCCAAGGCTTATGTAATTTCGGGTGTTGCTGGTATTATATTAACATCAATATATGCAAGACTACAGAGCAAAATTAAATTTTCAACTTTAGCAGTTATTAATTTAATTTTTGTATCAATATCTACTGCTGTATTAAGAGGATTATTCCAATTCACAGCAAGTCCATGGCTCGTATTTCTAATTTTTATTATGATGGGGCCATTAAATATAATAGCATTACTTAGTTTTTGGGGAGCAGTTGGTAGAATATTTTCTTTAAGACAAGGAAAACGTTTATTTGGATTAATTGATAGCGGACAAATATTTGGTGCAATATTAAGTGCATTTGCAATACCAGTTCTTATAGCTGTTGGATTTAAACAAAAAAATCTTTTATTTGTAAGTTCGGTTAGTGTGGTATGTGCATTATTAATGCAAATAGTAATCTCGATAAAATATAATTTAAATCAGCAGGTTGCTCAAAAAGAGACAAAACGAAATAGCCTATTTAAGCTTTTGAAAAATAGATATGTTCTATACATGTCTTTTTTTGTTATAATGTCGATGTTAGCAGCATTCTTTATTTCATTTTCATTTCTTTCCGTTACACAGGAGAATTATCCAGATCATAACGATTTAGCTGAATTCCTGGGAGCTTTTACAGGTAGTTTGCTATTATTTACTTTCCTCTTTAAAACGTTTTTATATAGTAAACTAATGAAAACTTATGGGTTGAAAGTTGGTGTTTTAGTTTCATCATTTTTATTAGGGATTTTTACAGTTATAGCTGTACTAATTGGCTCTGTTTTTGGTTACACCATTGCTTCTACCAGTTTTATGTTCTTTTTTCTGATTATAGCCTTGAGTAGGCTATTCTCTGCAGCATTAAAGTCTGCCGTAGAAGTTCCATCGTTCAAAATTTTATACCAGTCATTAAAAGCAGAAATCCGTCATGATGTTCAGGCTTATGTTGATGGTACTATAAATGAAATTGCAGCCCTTGCGGCAGGATTACTATTGGCAGCTTTAAGTTTATTCGAATTTTTTAAATTAATTCACTTTTCATATACTTTAATTATAATTCTTGTAGCATGGTACTTTATTTCAAAAAGACTATATACTGAATATAAGATTTCTTTGCAAAAATCTTTGGCTGAATATAAAGGAAAAGAAGTAAAGATTGAAAATGTTTCAGATTTTATAAATGAAAATATAAAAAATAGTGATATAGATTTTGAACATATAATTCCTGGTCTGGATTTCGATTATGAGTTACACCCAATGAAATACGAAGAAAAGATTGAAACTCTTATTAATCACCAGAATAAATTAATTTCTAGTCATACTTCGCAAAGAATTATCGAATCAAAACTTATGGATTCTGTAATTTATCTAAAACAAAAAGATAATTCTATTTCTGAATTATTGAAAAGATTTGATGTGAAAATTGAAAAATCCCCAGGTATTGAAAAATTAATAGAATTATCTAAGGGAAAAGGTACTGAAGAGAGAATACTTGCAGCACATTTAATTGGTGAATTTTATCAAACCGAGCTGTTCGTTTATTTAAAAGCGTTAATAAGAGATTTGCAATTAACAGTTAAAATTGCTGCAATAAAAGCTGCAACTAAGGTGCATGATACAGAATTTTGCTCTTTAATTATTGAATACCTTGATACTCCCGGTTTAGTTCCATACGTATATGATTCTTTGGCTAAATTCGGAGAAAGTTCATTATCTATTATCGACCAGTATTTTTATAAGACAGGTATTAATCACAGGATTTTAATAAGATTAGTTAAGTTAATAGGTCAAATTGGAGGTGAAAGAGCAGAATCATTTTTATTAAAGAAACTAGATCATCCTAATGAAGAAATTTTAAATCATGTATTAATAGCTTTAAATAATATTGGTTTTGAATCTGATGAAAAAAGTATAACTCACATTCATCATATTATTGAGAATCATATTGGTGTAATTTGTTTTAATATCTCGGCGAAAGCTACAATGCAGGAAATGCAAGGTTTTGAGTATTTGAACCAAGCTATTGAAGAAGAAATTACTGCTAACTATGAGTTATTGTACTTGCTATTATCATTGGCATACGACACCAAATCAGTAATGAACGTTAAAGAAAATATTGAAAGTGGTACTACCGAGGGTGTTAGCTATGGACTTGAATTGCTTGACCTTTTTCTTTATGATGAAATTAAACCAAAGTTGTTTCCAGTTATTGAGGATATCTCAGTTATCGAAAAAATAAAACAACTTCAGAATTATTATCCTGTTGAAAAACTTGAATTCAACGAATTATTGATTGCAATAATTAATCGAGATATTAACGAAACTAATATTTGGACTAAAGCATGTGCATTATATGCCATTAAAGAGAGTAATATAAGTGAAATTCCTAATGACTTAATTGCGCATCTTTTCAATCCTCATGAAATATTACGAGAAACTGCTGGAATAGTAATTAATAGTATTAACAATGAACAATTATCATCAATAAAAAAACGATTAAATGAGACATTTACTGATGAATTAGATAATACAATTGATTTATTAAGTATTTCAAGCAGTCATTTGCTTGTTGAAAAAACCTTGTTTTTGAAATCAGTACCATATTTAAATAATGTAGATGGCAGATACTTATATGAGATAGCAAAATCAATGACAAATCTTAACAACGAATCGTTTGAATTAAGCGACATAATTGTTTCTGATTTAATGGATAAGGTTATTTTAATTCAAGGTGATGATGCTACTGTAACAATTGATGATTCTGTTACTTTTGAACTTATCGAAGGTGAATTATACGAAATGAACGAATCTTTAAAAGAGGCTAAAAGAAAAGTGTCGATTAGTTTGCAAGGTGAAACAAATATTTTTTATATTGATAAAAATAGCTTAATTTATAACATGTTTGACTTTAATAAGATTGAGATAGCAATTATTAATTGGATAAACTCAAGGATTAATAAAAAAACTCTAGAATCAAAGGAGGATTAAACATAAATTGATTTATAAAATATATGTTAAAATTTATACGTAAAATTAAACTTTATTATATGCGAAAGACCACCATTTTTAAGCAACTTATTTTAAATGTTGTAATACCGGCTGTATCAGCTTTGCTTATTTTAGGTGCATTTAATTATAATCAAACAAAAACGAACTTAATTGAATCCATTGATACTAAAAATAGAATTATATCCGAAGAAATTATCCATATTACGGAATTCATGGAACTTTCTTTGGAAATTGTTGAGCAGGATTTAAATCCTATAATGGAATCTTATAGTAATGATTTGGTTCATAATTATTTTAAAAACACAGATAATATAGAATTAGCTGATTTAGATAAAATTCGAAAAGAGCTGGGTATGGATCCGCAAATGGAAGATATTTATATTATTAATCAGGAAGGAATTATTGTTAATACTACATTCAAAGCCGATTTGGGTCGTAATTTTTTTGATTTTGGAGAAGAACATGAACATCTAATTAATGGAATATTTGAAGAAGGAAGTTATATTAATGAAAGATTTACGGTTGAATCTAGTACTAAAAGGTTAAAAAAATATACCTACCATCCTACTATAGATGGGAAATATATTATTGAGTTAGGAATTTATTCACGTACAACAGATAAAATCATTGAGTTTTTTAAGAAGACAATTGGAAAATTGGCACAAAAACAACCTTCAATTGTCGATGTGGATTTGTTTATTAGCAAGGATCATCCTATATCATTAACAAAGGATACTGAATTATCGGAAAGCGAATTGGCTTTAGTTAAAGAACGATTTGTAAAACAGGATTCTATAAAAATCCCAAAAAGGATTAAAAGGAAAAAACTTTTTTACACTTACCTATATATAGAAAGAGCAAATTCCGACTTATATAAAGGAGCGGTTGTTCGAATCGATTCGGATAGAACAAGAGAAGAAATCTTGTTAAGAAATGAGCTTATTAAATTTATATCAATTTTCGGATTAACCATTTTAGTAGTTATAATTCTGTTATATAGGAAAACGAAAGTAATAACTTCTCCTATTAAAAGATTGGTTGAAAAAGTTAATCGTGTTACTAGTGGTCATATGAATGAACGTGCGGATGTTGTTGGTAATAATGAAATAACAACACTTTCGCAGAAGTTTAATTCAATGATTGAAGAACTGGAGAGCTACTACAATGAACTGGAACAAAAAGTGAAAGATCGCACAGCAGAAGTTGTTCGCCAGAAAGAGGTAATCGAAATTAAGAACAAGCATATTACCGATAGTATCCGCTATGCAAAGCGTATACAAAATGCTATTTTACCTCCAGATAATTTTGTAAAACAATTATTACCCAATTCATTTATTCTTTACAGACCTAAAGATATTGTAAGTGGTGATTTCTATTGGATGACCAAGAAAAACAACCTTGTAATATATGCTGCTGTTGATTGCACGGGTCATGGAGTTCCGGGTGCTTTCATGTCTATTGTTGGAAATAACCAACTAAACGCTGCAGTTGAGGTTAAAAAATCCCGAAAGGCCAGTGAAATACTTGATTATTTAAATG
>JBHOSR010000124.1:0-4799 GCA_042584405.1 Bacteroidota bacterium | reverse complement strand
AAACAATTGCACTGCTTGTGGTAAATGTACTGAAGTATGTCCTGAAGAAAGACCGGATGAATTCAATTATGGCTTCACTAAAACTAAAGCGGTATATCTACCACACGAAATGGCCTTCCCTTACAAATATAATATTGATGATGAGGTATGTAAGAAAGAATCATGCAATAAATGTGCTGAAGTTTGTGAATATAATGCAATAGATTTTTCTGCAAAGGAAGAAATCAAAGAAATAGAAGTTAGTTCAATTGTTGCTGCAACAGGTTGGAAAAACTATGATGCTACGAAAATTGAGAATTTAAATTATTCTAATTCCAAAAATATTATTACGAATGTTGAATTTGAGAGATTTATAGCTTCAAATGGTGTTGTAGAAAATAAGTTGCTTCGATTATCTGATAATACCGAACCTAAAAAAATAGCGTTTGTGCAATGTGCTGGTTCTCGTGATGAAAATCACTTGCCTTATTGTTCAGCAGTTTGCTGTTCGGCATCGTTAAAGCATGCATTAACTATTCAGGAATTGTATCCAAAATCTGAAATAAAAATATTTTATATTGACATGCGTGTTTCTGGGCGTAATGAAGATTTTCTGGTTAAAGTTGAAGAAAACAAAAACATTGAATTAGTAAAGGGAAAAGTTGGTAAAATCAACAAAACCGAAAATGATAATTTAATTGTTGAAGCTGAAGATATTCTTTCAGGAAAGAAAATGAAATATGAAGCTGACATGGTAGTTTTGGCAACCGGTATTGTCCCTAATGAAATAAATCTTGAGATAAATACAGATCAAAATCAATTTATTACAGATTTTCAAAAAAACGGAATATTTCCTGTAGCATGTAGCAGAAAACCAATGGATGTTTCAGCTTCGGTAAAAGATGCTACAGCTGCTGCAGTAAAAGCTATTCAATAACTATAAAGTTAAAAAATTGGAAAAGAAAGTTGGTGTATATATATGTTCTGGTTGCGAAATTGGCAAAAGCTTTGATATTGATAAACTAAGTCAGGTTGCTTCTGAACAAAAAGTTACAGTTTGTAAGAAGCATTCATCTCTTTGTTCTGTTGAAGGATTTGATTTAATTAATAATGATATTGACAAGGAGAATCTGGATAGAATAGTAATTGCGGCATGTTCTCCAAGAGTAAAATCAGATGTATTTGATTTCCCTGAAAATATTTTACTTGAACGCGCAAACATTCGTGAGCAAGTTGCTTGGTGTATGGAACCTAATAATGAAGATACTCAAATGGCCGCTGAAGATTATATTCGAATGTCTGTTACGAAAGTGAATAATATTGAAATCCCTACTCCTTTTATAGCAGAAAATATTAGTTCTGATATTTTAGTGGTTGGTGGTGGAATTACAGGTATTACTGCAGCAACTGATGGAGCAAAAGCTGGATATACAGTTCATGTTATCGAAAAAGAAGAAAAACTTGGTGGTTGGTTAAATAAATTACACAAGCAAATTCCATATTCTGCTCCTTACAGTAAACTAAAAGATCCTGAAATTGATGAAAAACTAAAAGAACTTGAAAGCTTTAAAAACATTCAAATTCATACTTCAACTACTATCAAAGAGATTTCTGGTCAGCCAGGAAAGTTTGAAGTTCATCTTTTAAATGGCAAAGCAGAAAAAATAACAGTAGGCTCAATTGTTACAGCAACAGGTTGGCAACCATATGATGCTAATAAACTTTCGCATTTAGGATATGGAAATCCTAAAGTGTTAACGAATGTTGAGTTTGAAGATTTTGTAAAAAATAATCCTGATAAGGAGCTTCCTAAAAATGTTTTATTTATTCAATGTGCAGGTTCTCGAGATAAAGATCACCTACCCTATTGTTCTGGATTTTGTTGTGGAACAAGTTTAAAACAAGCAAAATATATTCGCAATTTAAGTCCTGATTCAAATGTTTTTGTTGTGTACAAAGACATTCGAACTTTGGGTTTATATGAAGAGTTTTACAAGGAAGTACAAAAAGATGATCAAATATTTTTTACAAAAGGAGAGATAGAAGGAATCACAGAATACAACGATCATCTTTCGGTTAATGTAAAAGATACTTTAATTGGTGAAGATATTTCTTTATCGGTTGATATGATTGTTTTAGCAACCGGAATGGTACCAAACGGTACAGAAGATTTAAATTTAAATTATCGATTAGGAAAAGGATTACCAGAATTAAAATACAATTTCTCTGATTCGCATTTCATCTGTTTCCCATACGAAACAAGACGTACAGGAATTTATGCAGCAGGTAGTTTACGTGCTCCAATGGATATCGCATCGAGCAAATCAGATGCAAGCGGTGCTATGTTAAAAGCTATTCAGACAATTGAAGCAACAAAACGTGGCGAAGCAGTTCATCCTCGTTCAGGAGATAAATCTTACCCTGATTTATATATGGATAGATGTACAGATTGTAAACGTTGTACTGAAGAGTGTCCATTTGGAATGTATGATGAGAATGAAAAAGGAACTCCTATTCCTAACCCAAATCGTTGTCGCCGCTGTGGAATATGCGTAGGTTCTTGTCCTGAGCGTGTTATCACTTTTTCTGATTATTCTATCAATAGTATATCAGCAATGATTAAATCTGTTGAGGTACCAGATGAGTTTGAAGAAAAGCCAAGAATTTTGGTTTTTGTTTGTGAAAACGATGCTTATCCAGCAATGGATATGGCAGGGCAAAAAAGATTAAAATACAGTCCGTTTGTTAGAGTTATTCCTGTTCGATGTTTAGGCTCAATTAATAAAGTCTGGATTTCGGATGCACTTTCACAGGGCTTTGATGGTATTTTACAGATTGGTTGTAAACCTGGCGATGATTATCAATGTCATTTTATACATGGTAGCGAATTAACAGAAACACGTGGAGAAAACATTCAGGAAACATTAGAAACCATGATGCTAGAGCCTGAACGAATGCGAACTGAATTTATTGAAATTACAGATTACAATAAAATCCCACAAATCATAAAAGATTATGTGGAAGAAATTGAATTGATAGGACCAAATCCTTTTAAGGACATATAATGTCCAATTAAAAATGAAGAATTAATAATGTATAATTTAAATCATTTTTCATTCTTAATTACTAATTTTTAATTATTTATAAATGATAGATGTTAAGCCTGATATAAAATTCAAAAAGCAACTAAAAGAAGTTAGTAAGAGTTCGCTTAACGAATGCATGCAATGCGGAACATGCTCAGTTGTTTGTTCATTAGCACCTGAAGAGAGACCTTTCCCTCGTAAAGAAATGATTTGGGCTGGTTGGGGAATGAAAGAAAAACTAATTGGCAATACAGATATCTGGTTATGTCATCAATGCGGAGACTGTTCAACATATTGTCCGCGAGGAGTAAAACCTGCTGATGTATTTTCTGCAGTTCGTGAAATTTCGTATCAGCATTATGCTAAACCAAAATTCTTAGGTAAAATAGTAAATAATCCAAAATTATTACCTGTAGCATTATTAATTCCAATCATAATTATTTCTGTAATTTTATTTATGGCTGGAACACTTCAAATTCCTGAAGGTCCTGTTAATTATTCTAAGTTTTTTCCTCATGCATGGTTGAATAGTTCATTTACCTTTTTATGGTTTTTAAGTATTGGTTTAGGAATTGTCGGTTTAAAAAAATTCTGGAATGACATGATAAAACAAAATTCGGATTTAAAACCAAGTGGAAGTTTTATTAAAAATCTGTTTTCAATCAGAAAGGAAATCATTTTACATTCAAATTTTAGTTCGTGTTCAGCACAAAAAACAAGAAAAGTTGCCCACCTATTAGTTTTTTATGGATTTATTTTATTACTATTTGTAACTGCTTTTGCTATTTATGCAGCTGTTACACACAAGTATCCATTATCACTAACCAATCCTTTTAAAATATTAGGAAATACAGCCGCTATCATGTTAATTATTGGATTAGGAATAATGATTATAAATCGAATTTTTGACAAAGAGAGTTTTGGAAATAGTACATATAGTGATTGGTTATTTCTTATTTCAATGTTTCTATTAACCATTTCTGGGGTGTTGGTAGAGGTGGCAAGATTTTCAAACTGGGGATTAGCCTATCATCTCTATTTTTTCCATTTAATATGTGTTTGGTTCATAATTATATACTTACCATTTACAAAATTTGGTCACTTATTATTTAGAATTGTTGCAATGGTTTTTGCTGCATCGATAAATAGGAAATAGAAAGAATCAATATTAAATTTAAACATCAAGATCCTCACACTCAATGTAGTTGGTTTTAGTTCTTTTCAGACTTCTTTGTATCATTTCGCCAAACTCTAACATATCTGCATCATCTGCTTCATAAAACCAATCCATATCAATTCGTTTAACCTTGTTATTATTATCAATAGCTTTTAATAACTCAATTATTCGTTTTGATGAAGATGTATTAACGTATTCCAGTTTAATTTCAATTTTTACTTCTTTTGAACAAATATCTTGTGCCCATTTGAAGATTGGGCTAAAAAAAGCATTAGGGTCTTCAGGCAATGACTTCCCTTTAATACTCATATGTCCAGATCTTTTGAAATCAATTTCTGGTGTTGATTGAGTGCCATTTATTATTAAATCATTCATATTCATATTTGATAATCTGATCTTAAACTTAATTACATACAAGTTAGTTATATTCATTCGATTTTAAAATAATTTAAACTCTTTTTTGATAAAAGATTGCTCATCTAAACCAAAAAGTTTGAAACATTCAACTTAAAACTTTTATCAATAGAAAATTTACTCCCCTATTACAATTTAAAATC
>JBHOSR010000123.1:0-4819 GCA_042584405.1 Bacteroidota bacterium | reverse complement strand
TTTAATGAAATTTCTAATGATGAAAAACTGGATTATTTAAATATACTGAATGGATTATCACAAAAAACAAATAACCTATTGGACGATTTATTGCTTTGGGCCAGGATTCAAATGAATACCCTTGAATTTACAATTGAAAAAATAAATCTTGAATCATTGATAAGCACTTCTATTGCTATTGTAGAACAAAAAGCAATAGAAAAAAATATTAAAATTGAAACCCAAATTGATGATATAAACCTTGAAATTAACAAAAGTTCTATACAAACTGTAATTCGTAATTTACTTTCAAATGCTATTAAGTTTTCAAATAAAAACAGTAAAGTTTTGATTAAATCTAAAATACTTTCTGATAAAAAAACAGTAAAAGTATCAGTACAAGATAATGGTATAGGAATTCCTAAAGAAGACGTCAATAAACTTTTCAAGATAGAAACTTCATTTTCAACCTATGGTACTGAACAAGAAAAAGGTACAGGATTAGGTTTAATACTTTGCAAAGAACTATTAGAAAAAAATGGAGGAGCTATTTGGGTAAAAAGTGAAGATGGTGTTGGAAGTACTTTTCATTTTACTCTTCCGTTGAAAAAATAATCTTTGTTTAATTTTTTTTATTTTTTATTAAACAATGCAATCTTTTTATTGTTTCACTATAAACTAATCTATCTAAGGGTAGATATAAAAAAATGAAACCATGAAAAGATTAATTACAATTATAGCAATAACTTTTATTTTATCAAGTGCGGGATACTCTTCTGGAATTGGAGCAGCAAAAGAAAAATTATATGATGCATATATAAGTGGTAATAATTCTCTTTGGTTAGATGTAATGGTTGATTTGGAAGAATCATATAAAATTTCAAAAAATGTTTTTACGCTTCATGAATTAGCAAAAAGTCAGTATGGTTATATGGGCTTTTTAATTGATCGTAGAGAATTTGAAAAGGCAAAATTAATCTTACCTGATACCGAAAAACATATTAATAATTTATTAGACTATAATGATGATTGGGCCGATGTACATGGTCTAAAAGCAGGTATTTATGGCTTTAAAATAATACTTTATCCAAACTATGTAATTTTAAACGGACCAAAGGGAAAAGGGTACTTAAATAAAGCTAAATCGTTAAATGAAATTACACCATCGGTATTAGTTGAGATGGCGAATTATAAATATCATACTCCTTCAATTTTAGGTGGAGATATTGACGAAGCTATTCAATATTATCAATATGCAATAAAACTATTTGAATTAACTAAGCAAAGTAAAAATAATTGGCAATATATAAACACAACAGTTTGGTTAGCAATTTCTTTAGATAAAATTGGTAAAAGTAGCGAGGCTAAAAAAGTTTTACAAAAACTTCTTGTTCAGGAACCTGATTTTGATTGGGTAAAAAATGATTTATATCCTAAAATTTTAAGAAATGAATCTATAAGTAAGACCTATTATAGTATGAACAATTAAATTCAATAATAACGCGCTTATTATGTCATATTGAGCCTTTCGAAATATGACTTTAAATCAAAAATATTGTCATGCTTCCACAAGCTCAGCAGGACAATATTTTTAGGATTTTTAATCTCTACTTTATCTTATATCTCAAACCAAAATAAACATTAGTACCACTAATTGGACCCCAAATCAACGAACTATCAAAATAAGAACTAAATGGTTGTTCACTTGCAATTATAGGATTTTCTTGTTTATAATCTAAAATGTTTTCTACTCCGAAATAAATATCAAATTTTTGCTGCCAGCTTTTACTTATTTGAGCATTCATTAAAAAGAAACTTGGTGAATATTCATTTAACTGATAATCAGTTGGATTAGATTCCGTTCTGGGAATTCTTTTTTCTCCCTGCCAGTTTATCGTATAATCAAAACTCCAATATTTTTTAGTCGTAAATGCCAAATTAATAAATGCTCTATGGTTTGAAATTAAAGGTTTTTCTAACAATTCGCTATTATAAGTTGTTTTAACATCGTACCATCGATAAGCTAATCGAAAATCTAATCGTTTAATTAATTCATAATCGAACTGTGCCTGAAAACTATTGGAATATGATTCTCCATCTAAATTATAAAATACCGCTTGCTGTGTGTTTTGATCCAAATCAAGCACTATCTGATTTCGAAAATCTGTTCTGTAATAATCGACACTCACAGCTCCATTTCTATAATCCAAAACAAACTTATAAGTAAGATTTAAACCATAATTCCAGGCTATTTCAGGATCTAAACCATAGGGTTTATTGCTTCCATCACCATTAATTATGATTTGCCTTGAACTGGCTAAAATTCCAGTATTTTCAGAGATAATGTTAGCCGAACGTAATCCACGTCCTCCTGAAGCTCTCAATGTAGTTTTATCATTAATTGAATAACGTAAATGTAATCTAGGTGTTATAAAGCCGCCATACTCATTATGATAGTCACCACGTAATCCTATGACAGCATTAAATTTCTCTAAATGATTGTATGTGTACTCAAAAAATGCTCCTGGAACATATTCCAATCTATCATAATTAATATTATTTAAGTCTTCTTTATAATCATCGTATTGAAAACTTAACCCGGCTTTAAATTTATGATTTGTATTCCCAATTATTGATTGGAAAATTGCGTTTGCATAAAAAGTATTTTGCCTTGCTTCATAATTCGTTAATCCAAAATAAGATGTCTGTTTGTGAGTTGCTCCTGAATACTGTGTGCCAATACTTTGCCAGGGTTTTTCCAAATTTACTTTACCCAATTTCGCCCAAGCTTCATATCTTTCTGTATGAATATTCATTCCCCAGGCATTTGTTGTGCCTTTATCTAAATCAGGATTAAAGTCTAATTCTCCTCCTTTTTTATCAATATAAGTCCCTTTTATTCCAATCTGTGAATGAATTCCCTTATCATTATACAATTCCCATCTATTCAAAACAACATACTGTTCTCCTGTGGGATGATCCAAAAAGTTATCTCCATTATGATCATCTTTAAAAGAATTGTTCATTCCATGCAAAAGAACTGCTGTTCCTAACTTCTCACCTACATCAGCTTGAATGTTTGCATTCAACTCAATCCTACCTTTTTGGTTTCCATAAACATTTAAGTACAATTTATCCATACTTGCTGGGTTTCGAAGGTTTACATCTATTTGCCCTGCAACACTTTCATATCCATTTACTACAGTTCCTGTACCTTTGTTTAAATGGATACTTTCAATCCATGTACCTGGAATATATGTTAATCCGTATACTGAAGATAAACCTCTAACATCAGGCATATTTTCACGCGTAATTTGTGTGTAAGGACCAGCTAATCCCAGCATCTGAATCTGTCTGGTACCAGTAATGGCATCAGTAAACGAAACATCGACCGAAGGATTTGTTTCAAAGCTTTCACTTAAATTACAACATGCGGCTTTCAAAAGCTCCTTCTCTCCCATGACTTTGGTGTATATAGGATTTAGCAATGAAACTTCAGTACTATTTCTTCTATATGAAACAGTTACTTCATCCAGCTCAACTGAATTTTCAAGTGTAATACTTATATAATCTTGATTATTAATAATTATAGTATCACTGCGATAGCCAACATAGCTAATAACTAATTGATTATTTGTTTTAAGTTTTGTTAGTTTAAAATTCCCATTAACATCTGTAGTTGTTCCTATAGTGGTATTTTTCCAATATACGTTTGCTCCAATAACAGATATTTCCTCGTTCTGATTTTGCTCTATGACCTTCCCTTTGAGATAACTAATATTCTGCTGCGCTAGAATATACTGAAAACTAATAGTTAGCAAAATAATGAAAATTGAACGTCTCATAATTAATGCTTCTTAGCATCACCCATGTATGCGCAGCATCCGGGCAACTTGCTATAAGCTTCTACGTTACATTCTATTTTATCAGTAGTATGGCCAACTTCAGCTATTGATTTATGTACATCCAAGATATTGAGTTTATCTATACGATAAATAACAGTTAGTGTATCGGTGGCTTTATCCCACTCAACCCACTTTACCCCTTTTATCAAGGCTGCATTTTCAATTCGCTCTTTACACATATTACAAACACCTTTAACCTCAAATTTTGAAGTATCAATTTTTGTTGTTTTTTCTTGTGAATATGAATAAAGTGAAAATAAGAATATCGCAGTTGTAAATAAAATTGATTTCAATAATATTTTCATGATTGTTAAGTTATAAGTTAATTATAAAAAATTAATTGATAATACACTCATTATCAGTAATAATATTTAAACTTATAAATTAACCGTAGTAAGTTAGCGAGCAATTAAATAACCAAATTGGTTCTAATTTGGGTGGAGGTAAATCATAGTTAAGAACTTCAATGTCTTCAATTATTTCAACGATTAAAGTTTCAACCCTAACATTTACAATTGCCAGTTCAAAGATATTGTCTTTAATAAGAGAACTTTGAGTAATTATATTTTGATCAATATCAATTCCAAGAGTCAGTTCTTCATCCTGGCAACAACTACTTGACATATCACTTGATCCACAACAGCATGTTTCGGAACTGGTATTAATTTTAATACTTTGAAGTTCACCACCACAATAATGCATATTTATTGAAACACTTGATGCAAGTGCCAAGTAAAATGTAGATAATATGATACTTAAAAAGTTCCTCATCTTAATATTCCAACGTAAAAATACTGATTTTGTTCATAAAAAGGGACAAAAACATCTTTTATTCTTTTAATTTGCTTGGTACTAATAAATCTTCAACTAAATTGATCTAATAAAATTACAATCAATAATCCACTTGAAGTAATCGGAAATTTATATTATCTTCA
>JBHOSR010000122.1:0-5043 GCA_042584405.1 Bacteroidota bacterium | reverse complement strand
TTTTGGATTTTCAAATTCAATTGTAATCCAATCATTCGTTGGGTTTGGAAACGCTTTTGATATAATCTGCTTTATATTAATGCTATTGATTCCTTCGTACCAATCTTCAAAATGTAAATTATCAAACATTAATCCATCTTTATTAGATTCGTTATTATCTGATATAAAACTAAACTTATATAATACAGTATCTTCAATTTGCATATTAAATTCAGGGCCAAAACCAGCTACCCAAACTGTAAACTCAACCCAACTATTTGAATTTCCTGAGAATATAGGTTTTGGAGACCACCATGTGTAACAGTTCTTATTTAGATAAGTAGTGTCGGATATTAGATTTATCCAAGTTTCACCATTATCAGGCGAAATCTCTAAAATTCCATAGTCAGTAAGAGTATCTGAATTAACATAATACCTACCACCGATTGTTGCAGTATGTACATTCACAAAACCGCTAATGACATCAACCGCGTGCTTAATAATAAAAGAAGAAGTGTCATTAGTTGGGTAACAATTAATACTATCAGTAATTATCACATTAGGTTCTGAAAATGCTGATTTGAAGATAGTTTTGTCTGGTGAACCTATCTGCCAGATATTATTGGAATTAGAAACCGTATCTATTTCAAGTCTAAAAAATTCATTTGTGTCTTCAAAATTAATTTCATATTCCCAATACTGTGAATAACTACTTGTCACAATGAAGGTTAAAATAAAAGTTAAAAGTATTTTCATAGCCCAAAAAATATAAATGGTTGCTAACGGTCCGCGGTTAAGTTTAGCGCGGGTTTGCGCCTTGTTTCATTATCACCCGTTGATAATGAAACATAAAAGTAACGAAACAATATTAAACCACAAAACCCCGCGTTGAATTTGAACCGCTGTTATAAGGCGTTTTATTTGAGTTAAAAGTTTCGATTTTGCAATATCATTACATAAACAGTCAAGAATAATAGTCCAATTGAACCAATTATATAAATCCAAGTTATCAATGTATCTCTTGACTTATTGTCAAAAGAAAAAGCAGAAATAATTTTTTTATATCTCTTCTTTCTTATCAGATAAAACCACTGAGGAGTCATAATTATCAAGGCGAATCCAGCTATCCACCACCTACTAATCTCACCAAACCCAATTGGATGTCCAATCAGTACTCGCACAAAAGCAAGAACTGTCAGAACGTTACAAAAAACTAAAAAGCTAATAGAGAAAAAAGCAGTATACTCTGGTGAGTCTTCATAACTTAGTCCACTTGCCCACCTATAAAAGTTTGCAAATAAATAATTATAATATTTTAAAATACTTTTCACTCAAAAAAAAATTATTTTTTCTTAAAATCAAATACTATCCTATTATCCTTGAAGAAAGCTTTATAAGAAGAATTTAAAATTTGAATATTGTAATTCTCTATAATTTCTGCCTTAAGTTTTGCTTCTTTTGATTTATCAACTTCCATATCAGGTTGCAATTCCACTGTAACATGAGTTGAATAATCTCTAAACATTTTCAAGTTTTCAATTTTTATAGTATCAGTGTCAAATGGAACATTTATAAATTCGATATCATAGTAACCAATGTAGCTAAATTTTATTGCTTCAGTATCTCCATAAACTTCTAATTTAAAATTACCATTCATATCGGTCACCGTGCCAGTCCTGTGTTTTTCTATAGAAATTGAAACTGTCATAAGAGTTTCTTCAGTTTCATATTCAATTACTTGTCCAGTCAAAATAACATTCTGACTAAAAGCCGCCTTAGAACAAAAGAATGTCAAAACTATTAAGCTAATTAATTTTATTTTCATATTTTCATACTTTTCAGTCTGCAAAAATAAAATGCCTTATAACGGTCTTCGGGTTTGAAGCGTGCGGGTTTGCCGCCATGTTTCAATGTCACCCGTTGACATTGAAACAAATATAATAAAACCACAAGAACCCACCAAACCCCCGTATGCTTTAAGACCCGATGTTATAAGGCGTTTTATTTTAAAATTTAAAGTTATAAGGAATTATCATTTCAACTGGCACTGGTGTTTCACCACAATAACCACATTTCCATTTATTTGTTTTTTTAAAGTAATTTATGACATCTTGGTCAATTACCTTATTTACGCTATTAATAATATTAATATTTGAAATACTTCCGTCGGTTTCTACTATAAAAGTAACCTCTCCGTAGGTATCAGTTATATTTGGAATAGAATCCATCTCTAAACCACTTGCTATTTTAACTTCTAAATTCGAATTTTCACTCGATTTTGGCATTCTATCAACAAGTGTATAAATATTCCGATTACTAATAGAGTCAAAATAAAATGTACAGTCTTTGTCATTCTCATTTTGTCCCTGCACATTAACAGTCAAACAGAGTGTAAATAAAAAAACAAATATTTGTCTCATAATTATTACGCTAAAATTATTAATATTTTGCTCCAATGTCAGCCATAAAATGCCTTATAACGGTCCGCATTTAAGCTTTGGCCGGGAGTTTCCGCCCTACTTATCAGTCAACCGTTGAAAGATTAAAGATAACATATTTAGTCAGAAAACCACCAAACACCCGGCTTAAGTTTGAAATGCTGTTAGCCATTGTAGCACATTTTATTCTTTTAGTCCATAAACAAAAACTTCTTCTATGTCACTCTCGGCTGGCAAGATAAATATTTTCAATTTTGAGTCAAATGGAGAAATAAAATATCCAGTTGCTTCATGAACTCTATAAACATTCTGGCCTTTCTTATAAATTGTCAATATTTTTTTTGATTCACTATCAAAATAATAAATACTTATCAAACTGTCGCTTTCTACAATCTCAGTTTTTATTACATGCACTTCAGGAAGATTTACAGGCTCAAAATTGTAATAGTCAAGTTTCTCAATAATTTCTGAAACAGTCTTATTTTCCTTGTCTTGCCAGTCAACGCTACAAGCAAACTTTCTCCAAACAATTTGATTTTTAGTTAAGTCGTAAATAAAAAAGTATTCTTCTGTCTCACACGCAATAGATGTCATAGGAAAATTGATATATGCTATCAATCCGTCCTGTGTCATACCGACAAACTTAAAATCCGCGTGTTCATATAGTTCTTTTCTGTTTTTGTTTATTTCAATTGATATTGTTTTTGACTTGTCTCCAAACCAACTATTATTATCAGTTTGTAATTTACTATCAGTTTGAGTAAAACCATTCAAACTAAAAAACAATAAGGCTAAAATTATGTAATTACTTTTCTTCATTCTGAAAATGTGCTATTATGGCTAACGGTCCGCGGGTAGCATTATGTGCGGGATTGCCGCCGTGTTTCAGTGTCACCCGTTGACACTGAAAACAAATATAGCTAAATTACAAATACGCACCAAACACCCGCATTGATGCTGACCCGCTGTTACAGGTTGTAAGTTATTTTTTCCAATCTATCAGTTTGATTTTCCTTATCCCAAAGAGACTGCGTTGAAATACAATTTCCATGTCATTACCTATCCAGTCGATAGTTGAAATTTTAGGATTCACAGCGTAACTATAACTTTCAGAATTTTCATAGTTTTTTGTATCTATCAAAATAGGACGCAGCTCTCTCTTGAAAAATCCAAAGTCATATGTGCGCCCAAATATTCCAATTTTATTGCCCAGTCTACAAGTTGTAAAAGTATCAAGTTGTGACTTTGGTTTAATTGTAGCTGGAGCCGTTGTCTTTATAGCTGTCATTGTATAACTACTTCTAAAAATTTCAACTTCTGTCTTCTGTATTGATTCACTATCAATTTGCTTTGAATATTCTTTCAGGAAGTTTTCCTGTCTTTTCAGATTGATGTATCCAGTCGTATAAAAAACAAAGAAACTAAGGAATGAAAAAGTAAGAAGGAAAATTGGATAAATTAATTCTGCAGGTTCTTCGACAGGCTCACCACTTGTCAATCCGATAGTAAAAACTATCATGAAGGGAAAAACAAACAATACATAAAATGGTATCCAAAACTTAAAAGTTTTCTTGTCAGAAAAAAGATATTCAAAGTAATTCATGCCGTATTTCTAAAATAACTTATTACCTGTAACGGTTCCGCGTTAACAATAGTGCGGGTTTGCGCCGTGTTTCGTTATCCACCGTTGAACAACTTTACTAAGATAAAACTTAGTCAGCAAACTACCAAAACCCCGCATTTTTGTTGAACGCGTGTTAGGCTCTCGTTTAATTCGATTTATATAAATCATAAAAGTATTTCAACTCATAAAAATATTCAGCAAGTGCACCGTCATATCCCAATGATGTCATAGCTCTTTCATATAAAGATACAATCTCTTTATCATTACCAATTGCACCAATAAATAAGTTGACTGACATTTCATCTAGTAGATGAATATTTTCATTTCTATAGTCTTGGTTATTCTCAAGCAAGTCAAATTTAAAAATTATAGAGTCTCTTTCTATTTTACTAAGTCTCGGAGCTTCATATAGAAATTTCTTTCTCATTCGTACAGTACTATCCTGCTGGTAAAACTCAATTATACAAAAGTCTTGATATATTGCTTCTCCATTTCTCGCAGGTAAATGTCCACCTACTAAAATTGAGAAATTCTCATTATTATCAATAATCCTATATGATGCAGATGCTTCTTCTGACCTTAATATAATTGTCTCAGTATTACAGTCATAAATGTAGAAGGCTAATATGTCAATATTCTTATTTAATTCATAATAAAACTCACATAAACGAACGTTTAATTCTGAGTTTCTCGATTTTGCGATAAATTTAATTTGACTTGCGTTTCTTCCAAATTTACAATCAGCTGAGTCAGGATGCTCAATTACACCAGCTAAAACTAAAGAATCTAAAATGGGATTAGTTTCTTTCTCAACTGGCTTGTGCTTTTCAACAACTGATTCAGTTTCACTATTAATTGTCTCACTTTTATGATTACTAGGTTTACAACCAATTAAAATTACCAATAGAATTAAAAAATATCTCATAATCTAAGAATTTAATGGAGCCTAACGGTCCTCGGGTAAGCTACGCGTGGGATTCCCCCGCCTTACTTTCCAGTCCC
>JBHOSR010000121.1:0-5059 GCA_042584405.1 Bacteroidota bacterium | reverse complement strand
AAAATAATCATTTAAATTTCTTTTTTAAAATATTCTTAAAAAGATTATTTAATCACTTTTCATTCTTTAAAAGTTTAACAGTAATATATTTGGCCGCTTTCAGCAAATAAGTTCTACTGTATTAAACTACTTTCCTTCATTTTAATTTATTGATAAGCCAAGTAATTATTTCTAACTTTGGAATATAAATGAATTAATATGAAAAGATTCGTTATTATAGTAGCCGGAGGTTCTGGTGAGAGAATGTCAAGTTCAATTCCAAAGCAATTTTTAAAAGTAAATGGTGAAATTATATTGATGAAAAGTATCAATGCTTTTTATAAATTCGATTCAACACTAAATATTATACTTGCGCTACCTGAAATCCATATATCTAATTGGAATGATCTATGTAAAAAACATCATTTTCATATTAATCATACCATAGTTAAAGGAGGGAAAACAAGATATTATTCAGTTAAAAATGCGCTCGAAGAAATCTCACATGATGGAATTGTAGCTATTCATGATGGAGTAAGGCCCTTAGTTAGCCAAGAAACTATTGAGCAGGTTTTTGAAATTGCATCAATCAATGGAAATGCAGTACCTTATATTGATTTAATAGATTCAGTTCGTTTCGTTGATTCTGGAAAAAATAATCCTGTTGACAGAAACAAATACAAACTAATTCACACACCACAAGCATTTGAAAGCAGAATTATTAAAAAAGCTTATAAGCAAGAATGGGATGTTTCTTTTACTGATGATGCAAGTGTAGTTGAAAAACTGGGTATAAAAATCAACTTGGTCCCGGGTAATAAGGAAAATATCAAAATTACATCACAATTAGACCTTAAAATAGCTGAAGTGCTCTCCGACTATTTATCTGAATGAAAAACAAGAAATGGGATGTTTGTGTGAAACAAAACTTTTCTTGCAACACTTGGATTTAATAATTTCGAAATCAAATTTCTTTTATGTGTAACCAAGGAGATAATATCAATTCTTTTTTCTCGAATAAATTCTTGTATCCCTGTTAAAAAGTCCTTTTCTTCAATTAAGTGACATTCTATTTCGTAATCAGAGTATTGACTAAACAATTTTTCTTTTAGCGAATTCATTTTAGCTTTATCCCATACGTTGGTGTCTTCAACGCCTATATGAACACAGTATAAACGGAATTCAAAAGGAGATAAAATATACATAAGCTTTTTAAGTGCTTTGTAATCCGAATCATCAAAATCTGTTGTATACAATATATTTATTGTTGCGATACCTTCATATAATGAATCCTCCGGAATAACCAATACCGGTACTTTAGTATCTTCGATAATTTTAGCCGTTACACTACCAATCAAATCATTTTCCCTTTCACCCTGACCCCTGGTACCTATAATAATTACATCAGGTTTATACTCTTCACTTTTAGCTATGATTTCCTCACTTGCAATTCCGCGCACCAAAGCATAATCTAATTTAACTCCCTGAATATTATCCTTTTCTATTTTCTCCTTTAAATCACCATAAAATTCCTCCATATTGCTTTTTGCACGCAACTCTATTTCTCGGATAATCTCATCCATATTAACCTGATAGTAATATGTATCGGTTAATGGCATTGAATTTACAACAGGGTTATAATACACATGCATTAACTTAATCTCTGCATTAAGTTTTTCTGCCAGTCCGATAGCGTAACGGCATGCATTTACTGAATAATCGCTAAAATCAATTGGAACTAATATTCGTTGAATACTTCTATCTGATTCTTCCGTTTCATTTTCGTATTCATCACGAAATTGATCACTAACTTTTTCGACAATACGTAAGGCTTTTTCAAGATCGTGAGAATTTACCCTAACCTTAACTCCTCCTGATATTACTGAATGGATCAGATTAATATTTTTAAGATAACATTCAACTCCTTCGGCCTCGAGCCTGGTGCGAAGAATTTCGGCTCTAGCATAATTATGAACTGCAATTGTTATTAATTTATCTTCCATAACTTTAAGTTTTTATAGTTATTAAAAAGAAGGCAATAACAACGATCAGTTAATAAATTAAATATACTCCTTTGCTCCTATCTTGCTGTAAAAATTATTAGCAAATGTTTTAACATTATCTGGCAACTCTTTCATAAGCTTTTCGAAATCTGGTTCTGTATTTCTATCAACCACAATTTCATTAGGATCAGATGGTGGTGGTGGAACAGAACATTTACCAACATAAGGTAATATTTGCCAGCTTTCAGGATGTTCTTTAAACATTGGAAGCAATTCGTAGGCAATAATTAACAATTTGCCCCGATTAATTTTGTCTTTTTGTCTTAATTTATTAACCTGATATTGTACCCATTCATTTGCAACCTGATATTTAACAATATCTACTTTACTAAAGGCTGCACCTAAGAGATTGCTTTTATAAGAATCGAAATTGTACCAATAATCTTTTAATTCTTGATCTGGAGGACTTTTTTCCCACTTATGGCCTAAAAAATCTAACGAATACAATGCACATATATGACATAATAGTTGTATAAACCAACTTCTCATCCTTGGATCGCAATATATCCTGCAAAGTTCTTGTGTAAACTGAAAAGCTATTTGATTATAATTTACATCTGTAACATTTAATGCTATTTTATAAAAATCACGACCCCGTGGCCAGTAAAAAGTTGGACCAGAATCTTCGTCGTTTACTAGCTCAAGTGTTTTAAAACCTAATGGAGGCCCGGTAGGAATCAGCCTGTTAAATTCATTCACAATATCATTTATAACGATAATCAGTTTATCATTTTTTTCGTCATTATCGAAGACATTGTTTTTAATAATCCAATTTTCCATATATTTCCTTTTATATTTTGGTCAGATGAATGTATCTAGCCTACCTTGGAATAGTCCGTAAGAGGTTTAGATAAGAATTCAATTTGTTATAATATACAAAAAAAGCTGGCAAAAATCAAATTAAATTCTTGCTTTTTCCCATTTATATTAAAGTATTTAATATTTAAAATCGTTTTAAAAATATTATTTTTGTGTGATTAATTATATTACACAGACTTATGGAACAAAGAAGAAGCTTTATCAAAAATTTACTTCAGTCAACAGAAATTGATCGTGATGTAAATGCAAAAGGTTGGGTTAGAACCAAACGAGGGAACAAACAAGTGGCTTTTGTAGCGCTAAACGATGGTTCTACTATTAATAATATTCAGGTAGTAATTGATATTGCTAATTTTGACGAAAATCTGATAAAAAATATAACCACTGGTGCCAGCATAAGTGTTAATGGTACGCTTGTAAAATCAATGGGTAAAGGACAGAGTGTTGAAATTCAGGCTAAAGAAATCGAATTATATGGTACTGCCGATCCAGAAACTTATCCTTTACAGAAAAAAGGGCACACACTTGAGTTTTTAAGGGAAATAGCTCATCTTAGATTTAGAACAAATACATTTGGAGCTATTTTTAGAATACGTCATGCAATGGCGTTTGCTGTTCATAAGTATTTTAACGATAGAAACTTTTATTATTTGCATACACCGATTGTTACAGGTTCTGATGCCGAAGGTGCTGGAGAAATGTTCCGTGTATCTACCTTAGATCTAATTAATCCACCTAAAACTGAAAATGGAGAAGTTAATTTTTCTGAAGATTTTTTTGGAAAGGAAACAAACTTAACTGTTTCGGGCCAGTTAGAAGCTGAACTGGGAGCAACGGCATTATCGAATGTTTATACTTTTGGTCCAACTTTCAGAGCTGAAAACTCAAATACTCCAAGACATTTAGCAGAATTCTGGATGATTGAACCAGAAATGGCCTTTTATGATATTCATGATAATATGGATTTGGCTGAAGATTTTGTAAAATTTTTAGTTAAATATGCTCTTGATAATTGCAAGGAAGATATTGAGTTCTTAAATCAGATGTATGATAAAGAACTTATTGAAAGATTGAAATCTGTAGTTAATAATAAATTTGAAAGAATAAGCTATACTGAAGCTA
This sequence comes from Bacteroidota bacterium, assembly GCA_042584405.1. Classification (GTDB taxonomy): domain Bacteria; phylum Bacteroidota; class Bacteroidia; order Bacteroidales; family UBA12077; genus UBA12077. The sequence continues at coordinate 1,076 of JBHOSR010000121.1, read as the reverse complement.
TAGAAATATTATTAAAAGCCGATCAGAAATTTGAATTCCCAATAAAATGGGGATCCGACTTGCAATCAGAGCATGAACGATATCTTGTTGAAAAACACTATAAAAAGCCAGTTATGGTTAGCGATTACCCAAAAGAAATTAAAGCATTTTATATGAAGCAAAATGATGATGGGAAAACAGTACGCGCTTTAGATGTGCTTTTCCCAAGGATTGGTGAAATAATTGGCGGTTCGCAAAGAGAAGAGGTATATGATAAATTAGCATCGAGAATTTCAGAAATGGGAATTCCTGAAAAAGATATGTGGTGGTACTTAGAAACAAGAAAGTTTGGTACTGTACCTCATAGCGGTTTTGGATTAGGTTTTGAACGATTAATTCTTTTTGTTACAGGAATGTCGAACATTCGTGATGTAATTCCATTTCCAAGAACACCAAAGAATGCAGAATTTTAATTACATTTAACCAAATATTTTGCACAGGAAATGTTAAAGCAAAGTTTACAACAGAAATTATTACAAAAGCTTTCACCTCAGCAAATTCAGATGATTAAGCTATTGGAGGTTCCAACTATACAGCTTGAGCAGCGAATTAAAAAAGAGTTGGAAGAAAATCCTGTGCTCGAAGAAGGTAAAGACGAAGAAGAACTTCAAGAAAATGGGGAAGAAGAATTAACTGAAGATAATCTTGACAATGATATCGATGAGTTTTCTCTCGATGACTATATCAATGATGAAGATATTCCTACTTATAAGTTATCAGCAAATAACTATTCAAAGGATGATAAAAAAGAAGATATTCCATTTTCTATAGGAATAACGTTTCACGAACACTTACAAAATCAACTTGGATTAAGAAATCTTTCTGAGAAAGAAGAAATCCTTGCCTCATATTTGATTGGGAATCTTGATGATGATGGTTATGTGCGCCGGAAATTAGAAGCCATTGCTAACGATTTGGCCTTTTCACAAAACGTTGAAACCGATGAAGACGAGTTGCTTGAAGTACTCAGAATAGTTCAGGATTTAGAACCTGTAACAATCGGTGTATGCAAATAATAAAAGTTTCTATCGTTAAAA
>JBHOSR010000120.1:0-5302 GCA_042584405.1 Bacteroidota bacterium | reverse complement strand
AAATCTAATGCTACAACGAATCTATCATTAATATGGTTATAGTATTGCAAGAATAAAAGGATTAAACATATATTTACAGAGTTATTAGTAAATGCTCTATGAAACATAAAATTCATAATTTACTTTTGCCATTCCAGAATTTAGTTTCTATGAATAAACTAATACATCTTTCAAGGAGAAAAATTCTGTTACCTTTTTATCATACAATTAATGATACAAAACTACCTCATATTGGTGATTTATATAATATACGTAGTATCAAAACTTTTCTGTATGATTTAGATTTTTTCTGCAAATATTATGATCCAATTAGTATTGATCGTTTACATGAAATAATTGAAAATAATATTGAGATTAAAAAGCCAGTCTTTCATTTAACTTTCGATGATGGATTGCGAGAGTTTTATACAATTGTAGCTCCTACACTTGAAGAAAGAGGTATTCCTGCAACTGTATTTGTAAATACAGATTTTATTGATAATAAAGAATTATTCTTCCGCTATAAAATAAGTTTGATTATAGAAAAACTTAATTCAATTAATGACAAGAAAATACCAAAAGAAGTCTCTATTCTTATTGGTACATTGGAAGAAAATGTTGAAGCAAGGCTGATCAATTTAACTCATAATGATCAACATATTATAAATCAAATTGCTGAATTATTGAATTTGGATTATATCGAATATCTAGTAAGAAATCAACCCTATTTAAGTTCGGAAGAAATTAAAGACTTAAAAAATCGTGGTTTTACAATTGGTTCACATAGTACAAATCATCCGTTTTTTAAGAACTTAACTATTAAGGACCAAAAAAACCAAATAAGTAAAAGCTTTCAGTTTCTTGAGAAACAATTTGATGTTAAGAACAAATACTTTTCATTTCCTTTTAGCGACGAAAGAGTTGAAAAACAGCTTTTCAATTGGTTATATAAAGAAGAGCATTGCAAACTCTCCTTTGGTATCTCAGGATTAAAAGATGATATTAGCAAATATCATTTGCATAGAATTCCAATGGAAGATTCTAACAAATCAGCCGGGTCAATTATTAAATCAGAATATATTTATTTTCTATTAAAAGCTATAGTTGGAAAAAATAAAATTGCTAGAGCATGATAAAACGTTTTTACAAAACTTTGATTCCTGAAAAAGCTAGAATTAAGTTAATATATGGATTGAATAAGTTTATAGCACCCATGTATTATGGAAATCGTTTTTCATGCAATTGTTGTAGAAAATCTTTTAACAAACTTTTACCTAAAGGAAATATCAAACGCGAGAACGCTCAATGTCCTTATTGTGGATCTCTTGAACGAACACGCTTACTGCATTTCTATTTACAAAATGAAACGGAGCTTTTTAAAAAACATATTAAAGTATTGCATGTTGCTCCTGAAAATTGTTTGTTTAAAATTTTTAAAAAGTTAGATCTGGAATATATCGATTGTGATATTAATCCAGCTTATTCAACGTATAGAATTGATATAACCAAAATTCCATTTCCTGATAATTATTTTGATATAATTATTTGTTCGCATGTACTAGGTCATGTTCCTGATGAAACCAAGGCTGTTAGTGAGCTTCGAAGGGTTTTAAAAGATAACGGTATTGCATTAATAATGACACTAATTAATCCCAACTTAGATGAAACCTTAGAAGATAAAACTATTACCTCAGATGCTGAAAGATTAAAGAGTTATGGTGAATCAGATTTATTTAGATTACATGGCAAGGATTTTGCACAGAGATTAAAAAATCAAAAATTTAAGGTTAAATGTATCGATTATAAAAAAGAGTTATCTGAAGATATAATTGAACACTATAGCCTAGGTGATGGAAATCGAGAGTTAATTTTTGAATGTAAAAAATAATTAGTTATAGGGTCTTCAATATTAGAAATTTTAGATATTAAATAAAAAAGTTCTTAATATGAAAACAATAAAAGAATATAGAAGAAAAAGCTTTGTATTACTAGCTCTGATTGGAGCTATAATATTATCCAGTTGTGCTAACAAAGAAGTTGTTGATGCATGCTTAGAAGGATATACGTATGGTTTTTGGGGAGGTTTGTGGCATGGTATTATCGCTCCATTCGATTTAGTTGTAATGTTATTTCGTGACGATGTAACGGTTTATGCTCAAAATACAAATGGTGCATGGTATGCTTTTGGATTTATTCTCGGAAGTGGCGGTTGGGGAATTCTTGGAAGCAAAGGAGCTTGCAGAAAAAAACGACGACGAAATGATTAAAATTTGAAATATAAAGTTATGAAAAGAATATACATTTTATTAACCTTAAGCATTGTTTTATTTTCATCTGCTAATGCTCAAGTATGGAAGAATCTTAAAAAAGCAGCAGAAGATGTAATCGAAGAAACAAATACTACAGAACTTTCAGAAGAAGAAGTTGGAAGAGCATTAAAAGAAGCTCTTACTATTGGAGTAGAGAGAGGAGTGGAGCAACTGTCTGAGGCTGATGGCTATTTGAATAATCCTGAAATCAAAATCCCAATGCCTGATGAAGCCAAACAGGTAGAAGAAAAGCTTAGAATGCTCGGACAAGATAAAGCTGTTGATGATGCCATTGAATCGATGAATCGTGCAGCAGAAGATGCTGCTAATGGTGCAAAGAATATATTTGTTACTGCAATTAAAGAATTGACCTTACAAGATGTTATGAATATATTGAATGGAGAAAATAATGCAGCTACAAAATATTTAGAGGATCATACACGCAACCAATTAATCGAAAAATTTAAACCAGTTATAAAAGTATCGCTTGATAAAGTCGGTGCTACAAAATATTGGAACACTGTTTTTACAAATTACAACAAACTCCCATTTGTTAAAAAGGTTAATCCCGATTTAGTCGATTATGTTACCAATAAAGCCATTGATGGTTTATTTGTACAAATTGCAAAAGAGGAAATGGAAATAAGAAAGAATCCAGCTGCAAGAGTTACCGATTTGCTTAAAAAGGTATTTGGATAATCATTATTGAGATGTTAGATTTTTTATATAAAGATTTTGTTTGATTTCATTCTATGCACGTAAAAAGTTTTGTAATTAAGCAATGAAACATTAGTTTAGAACCATATTTATTAACCGAATTCTATTAAAATTAGGATATGAATCAGATTACTTCATTAGACCAAATGGTCATACATTTAAACCAGGTTGGTATTAATAAAAGAATTGCCGTAGCAGTTGCCGAGGATGAAAATACAATAGGAGCCTTAGTAGAAGCTCAAGAAAAAGGTTTTGCAACACCTATTTTAATTGGAAATAAAAGTAAAATCATAGATGTTATAGCTGGTGCAAATGCTAAAGCTGAAGATTATAAAATTGTTGATGTTCCTGATCATTCTCTAGCAGCTAAGGAAGCTGTTAGAATGGTACGCATGGATGAAGCTGATGTATTGATGAAAGGATTATTAGGTACTGATAAATTTTTAAGAGCTGTCCTCGATAAAGAAAAGGGTTTGTTACCTCCCAAGGCAGTAATGAGTTATGTTTGTGCATTGGAGCTTCCAAAATACGATAAACTTTTATTTGTTTCGGATACAGCGGTATTGCCATATCCCGATTTAAATCAGAAAATTGCAATGGTAAATTATACCATTCAAATGACCAAGAAATTTGGAATTGACAATCCAAAAATAGCGTTAATTGGAGCATCGGAAAAAGTAAACGATAGCTTTCATTACAGTACAGATTATACACAAATTTGTAAGATGGTTGATCGCGGACAAATACCGAATTGTACAATTGATGGCCCGTTAGATATTTTCCTTGCATGCGATAAAGAAAGCGTTAAAATAAAGGGTGTTCCAACACCAATTAATGGTGAAGCGGATGCCTTAATATTTCCATCCCTCGAATCAGCAAACAGTTTTTACAAAGGTTTAATGTTATTTGGTGGAGGCGAACTTGCTGGACTAATTCAGGGAACCATAAAACCGGTTGTTGTAATGTCACGTAGCGAAAGCCAAAAATCGAAATTTTATTGTGTAGCCTTATCTTGTTTAATGGCTTAGAAGCGTGAACAATTAACATAAATTAAGATAAAGCTTCAAGAACAATTGAAGCTTTTCTTTTATCTTTGATAAGTTAAAAAAATAAAAAAATGTCTGAAAATCTTTACGTTTCTTGTATACAAACTGATCTATCGTGGGAAAACATTGATGAAAATCTAAATCACTTTGCAAATAAATTTAGTTCTATACCTATAGAGTCTGAAATTGTAATATTACCTGAGATGTTTACAACAGGCTTTTCAATGAATTCTATTGAATTAGCAGAAGAAATGAACGAAAAATCATTTCAATGGATGAAGGAACAAGCTAAAAGAATAAATAAAATAATTATAGGTAGTATAATTGTTAAAGAAAATAATAATTATTACAATCGATGCATTTCGATGTTTCCTAATGGGAAATTTTATACTTACGATAAAGGTCATCTTTTCCGCATGGAAAAAGAACATGAAGATTTTACTAAAGGAGAAAGTAAAACAATATTTAAACATAATGGATGGAGAATTTGTACTTTAATATGTTATGATTTGCGTTTTCCTGTTTGGAGCAGAAATCAAAACGACTATGATTTGTTAATATACATTGCTAGTTGGCCGGAAAGCAGGAGAGATGTGTGGAATACATTGTTGAAAGCAAGAGCAATTGAAAATCAAACCTATGTAGTTGGTGTGAATAGAATAGGCCAAGATGGTGAGGGAATAACTTATTCGGGTGATACTATTGTAATAAATCCAAAAGGTCAAATTATTACAAAAGCTAACGATTATAAAGATGAAATAATTTCCGCAGAATTATCTTTAAACGAATTAAATCAGTTTAGAGAAAAATTTCCTGTATTTCTTGATGCTGACGATTTTAAATTATTGTAAAGGATGTTAACAAAAATAAATTTCGATAAAAAAATTGAAGGAAAAATTACTGATAGAGATCGGAAAAAAATCGTTGATAAATATCGTGAACTATTAAAACTTTCCGAGGAATTTACAAAAAAGAAGGAACTTGAACTTATTCGAAAGGCATTTGATGTTGCTCTTAATGCATCAGAAGACAAGCGTTCACCATCAGGAGACCCTGCAATAATTGAGATACTCGATGTTGCCATTATTATTGTTAATCAAATTGGATTAGGAACAAGATCAGTTGTAGCTTCATTATTATATCATGCAGTTCTTGATGAGAAAATCACGTTAAAAGAAGTAGAAAAAGAATTTGATAAAACCATAAAAACCATTGTCGATGGTTTAATTAAAATTTCTGATTTAAATCGGG
>JBHOSR010000119.1:0-5338 GCA_042584405.1 Bacteroidota bacterium | reverse complement strand
CATCAAAGTACTCAAATATAAATAGTGAAGTTATTGAACAATTGCTTAAACAGAAAATAATTAACAAATACTTTAAAAACTTAGCAATATTAGTCTCTACAGCTATAATATTTCAATTTCTATTAATTATTGGATACGAGCCTACTTTTATAAGTACATTTATATTTACTATTTCAGTTTTAATAACTTTGCTTGCTTTTACTTTCTTCGGAAGATACTCTTTAATATACTTTAATGCAGGAAATTTAGTAATTGATTTAATTAGCGAATGTAATTTTATATTGAATCGAGGATACTACAATAAAAAGTATTTTTATACAAATAATGGTGGTAAACAAATTTTATATAAGGTCAATAGAAATATTCAGAAGATTAGAATTATTGTAGAAGAAAGTTCAAAACCACAACTATCTAACACTGCGTTAGATGAAATATCAGAAAAATTAATATCATTTGCTATAAGATTAAATTCATTCAAGCACACTTTTCCATCAAATAAAGGTTGGCATTTAAAAACTCAAAAGTTTAAAAGTTGGGATGAAGCATCAAGTACAGAATATCAAATGTATAACAGATTAGGTGCAATGCTTCCACCTGAAATAATAGATAACTACTTCCACATTGAAGAACAAATAATTGAAACTCAATTTCTAATATTTAATAATATTGAAAATTTAAATGAAAAAGCAAAATTAATATATGACCAAGGTAGATATCTGCAAGTTATTTCATTTCAATGTGAAACTAATATTTTCATTAAATTCTTCAATAGCCTTGAATCTTTGGTGGATAATTATACTATGGAAAACAAGAATAGTGTAGAAAACAAGCTACAGTTAGTTTCAATATATTCAAATTTAATGATTCAATATCTGGTAGGATTCAACTACAATTTTGAAAGATTAGTATACAAAGAAAATTTAAAAAAGCTTGCAAACTGTATTCATAATTTTAAAGATACAGATACAACAATGCAATTTCCATATAAACTAAAAGTATGGGTTGACGAATACCAACAAAAGCTTCAAAATGAGAAATATAATGAAGAAAATATTGAAACACCTTTGTTTTACACCGAATTTGAGTTAGCATATCAATTTCAGCAAATTTTTAAGTCTCATATAACAGAAATATCAAAGAATATTTACAAAAGAGCTCAAAAATTTGCACAAAAATTAAAAGACACCAAACATTCACTGGAAGCACTTGAGTTTTTAATTGAGTTAATTGAGGTATATCATAAAGTAAATTACTTTTCAAACATCATAAAAGAAAAAGTAGAAACAGATATTGATTCTTTAAACTTAAAAAAGGAGAAGCGATTTTTATTTGAAGAAAGAGAGAAACTACTTAAACTTAACAATGCTTTTAAAGAAAATTTAATAAAAGATATATGGGAACTTGGTTATTCAAGTTACCTTGTCAAAAACACTGATTTACCAGACATTTATGGTAATTTTTATCAAATTATTTGTGAAGATATATTAGATAAAGCTTTTAAAAATAAAGCAGCTGCACTAATCGAATATTTGCCAAAATTCTATGCTTACAACATGCTGTACATAGATAATTTAAAAGCAAAAATTGATGAAAAAAGGTATGAATTTACAACGTCTAAAATATTTCCAATTATTGTTGATTTATTTGAAATATCAGCTATTACAATATTACTATTCAAAATGTATGAGAATAAGGATTTAGAGGAAAGCTTTTTTAAATCGTGGGATAAGGCATTCGTTAAAAATGAAGAGAAGGAAAAGCAATTTTGGACACTAATATTTTCTATTTACAAATACTTCAACCAACCAATTTTTGGTTTATCTACACCATCGTATGTAAGAGAATATAAAAGAAAAGGATTATTAGAGAGCTTTTTAAAAAATAGTGAATTTATAAGAAGAGATAAAGTTAAAAGTGATTTCATCATTCCAAAAGAACACTATGTAACTGATATTAATGATGCTTACCTAATGGCTATTGTAAATAAATTAGATGATGATGGTATAGGTTTATCTTCTGATGATTTGTCAGATGTATTTATTGAGTATTTTTTAAGAACGCGAATTGTTCTTAAAGATTTAAAAATTAAAGAAACAATGTATGGTTCAGATATCAGAAGAAGTTTGGAAAGAGATTCTTAATAATCAAAAATTTCCTTTGATAGGTTCAAACAAACCAAATGATGGTAATGGATTCAACGATGCAATATCTTGGAAAATTAAATTTCGTCCATTTAAAAGACCTGACAAAATTTATAATAGTTCTTTTTTTAATGTCTACTTAAGAGATTTAGGCTTAAATCTTAAACCTAATTTAAAAAAGGAAACATTTGAAAAAGGATTTAGAATTGAAAATTGCTCAAAAAATTATTATGATACTTTTCTCAAATATTTTAATAATGATACATACTACCATCGTAATGAAATTTTTAGGGAACTTGGTCATTGGGGAGAATATTTAGGTAGACACGGGAGAGTTATTTTTGAGATTATAAGTTGGTATGATAATAAAAGCTCACAATTCTATGGATTTGAGTTAAATCGACTTGATACTGAACATTGTAAAATCAAAGGTAAAAACATAATCTATTATGCACCTTACGAATTAAATAATAATAAAGAAGTATTCAAGAAAGTTAAAATCCCAAAGAGTAAGTGTATTATTATTGATTTTCCAGAGGAATTAGGAGGATATAAAGGTTTCCAACGCAAAATAAAAAATATTCTAAAGCTTGGGGAGCATCATATTTTTACTGATAATCCTGCTGAAAATGTAAGTCATTTTAAAAGATGGGATAAAGAATTTAACCGTATTGTGAGTGAATGGGGTATATACAATAACCAAGATAATGTAACTGATTATTATAAAGTATTAAGTCGATTCAAATTTACATATATGGTTATTTTATGTACACATGAAATAATTAAGGGGTTTACTCAACTAATTAAATTTCTTAACAAACAGCTGCAAGAGGATGCCAAAGTGATTTTTGAAGCAGAGCAGTATGAGATTTCTTCTTACAAAAGAATGCTGCAGAAATGGTTAAATGGAGAATTAAGTTTTAATGAAGCTTTTGAATATATGAGATTATAAAATAAGCAATTTCAATATTATACATAATGAAAAATAAATCAGAAAATAACAATCGTGTTAGTTTAATTCAAACAGTACAAACTCCCTTGGGTTTTTTTGTTTTAGTAGTTTTAATTGTCGAAGCTATATTTGGAATAGCCGCTTCATTTTCAGAAGGAGACGATAGGTCAAGATTGATTATTGGAATGTTGGCTTTAATTTTTCTGCTTGTTATAATTGTTGCTTTAATTGCCGTTTACCAGCCTGAAGCTCTGTATGGCGTGCGACCAAGTAAAAAAGAGATTAAAACAAATTCTAATAATCAAATAAATCAACAATCAAACTACATGAATGAAGCCAATTTAGATTCTCCAGTTGTTGTTTCAGTTAGTCCTAATGTTGGTTCTAATATTAGTCCGTTAACTAATGAATTTAGTGTTACTTTTAATAAACCAATGAGAAATGGTTGGTCATTTGTTACTTCAGAAGCTGGAGATTTTCCAGAAATCATAGGGAAACCAATAATTTCAAAAGATGGTCGTACAATTACGGCAAAGATTTCTTTAATTCCAGATAGCAATTATGCGTTTTGGCTTAATTCCGCAAAATATAAAAGTTTTTCGAGTAAAGAAGGTAATCCTGCCGTGCCTTATTTTGTATACTTTCAAACAGATAATGTAACACCAGACTGCACGCATACGGATTTTGCTGGCTAATTTTATAATTAAATCATAAAGTTAAATAATTAAACTAAAGCTCTTTTGCGAAGCGTAGCGGAGCAAATGTGCTTTAGTAAAACACAAATGCAGCTGAAAGCTGCAAAAAGCGCACGGGAATACTAATTTTTATTGTCATACTTACTAAACCATTCTCAAATAAATACAATATCAAACTGCTACAAATAGAAATATTACTTTCATTGTCAGAATGAGATTCAGTTTCTAACTTACAAAAACTGTCAAACCGAAAAGAAAGATTATTTGATTTACAAACTTGAAAAATTGAAAAGCAGTTTACCTTTTCCGAATGAGCGCCTTACTTATAACGGTCCTCGGGTTTGAAGCGAGTGGGAGAGCGCCGTGTTTCAGTGTCACCCGTTGACCTGAAACAAATATAGCAATAAATGTCAAACCACCACTAAAACCCACATGCTTTAAGACCCGATGTTACCAACCGTATTTTATGTATTTTCGAAATCATATGGTCCCTTTAAGAAATCCAGAATAATTCTTGGATACTTATCATCTATAAATTCTAAAATTCTATGAACAAATGGATAAATTTTATCTCCTTTTTCTATTCGTTGCAAAGCCATCCAAGTCGATGGGTGGTATCGTGCCATCATACCAAATACATATGAAATCATATAGATACCACCTAACAAATTTAGTCCAATATCATTGTGTAGTGTTGGGATTATACAAGCATCTCCAATATCAAAAGCACCATGCCACCGTTGAGTTATATTAGGATACCAATCACATTCATCGAAGGTTAGCAACGTTTTACCTTGTTCAAAAGTAATCTCTTTTGATGGGCAATATTCAATTGGAAATAACAATTCAATTGTTTTATTTTCTACTTTCCCTTGTAATTCAATTATTACCTTTTTATTATCAAAATCATTTTTTAATGTATTTAGAATAGCGAAATGTAAAGTCTCATCTAACCATGATGAGTATTCAGAATTTAAGTCAGGAAAATATTGAATTAATTTTTTTAGTTTCAATTTATCATTATTTCTTGGAGCTTTCAAGGATGAACCATAGTTAACATGTGAAGAATTTGCACGCAAATAATTCTTATTTTGAGTTGCTTCTAAAAGTTCTGTAAAAGTTCCATCTCTCACAGTTATTTCAATATTTTCAAAGTCTCTTTTTTTCAGAATTTCTTTCCAATTTTTTACTTCAAGTCCATGAGAACCTTTTAATTGAGCTTCTGTCTTATATAAATCAAGTGACAAAATCAGACCTTTACTTAATGCCATTACTCCATAATATTGCAAAAGGGGTCTAACAGTAATACTTGAAGATTGTGAACTTTTAAAATATTCTCTCCCTTGAATAAAATTTGAAGCTATTTGTAGGATACGCTCTTCACTAAGTTTTCTATTAAATCTTTTCTTGATGTATCTTTCAACAATATCTCTGGTTTCGAAACCTAATAATTCATTCCATATTTTATTCATTTGCGCTTTTTTAATATGGTTGGTAACGGTCCGCAAGTAAGCTATCGTGCGGGTTTTCGCCTTATTTCGTTATCCACC
>JBHOSR010000118.1:0-5425 GCA_042584405.1 Bacteroidota bacterium | reverse complement strand
CAAACTAAAATTCTAAAAGGTTCAATAAATAATTATTGAATCTTTTTTTCTCATAACAGTAAATGAATTGTCGTTATTTTAAGTGTAGTATACTATTAAGTTTAATGATATTTCCTTTTCTTCTATTGAGCCAGAATAGTAAGAAACTGAAGACCATTAATGATACTATTATTAATAACACCCAAAAAATCTATAACGATAGTTTATATATTAATAACCAACTAAAATCAGATCGCTTTTACGACTCTTTAAAAGTTCTAGCATCAAAAAACAAGTTTACAAAAAGAGCCTTAAATTTATTATTAGTTAACGAGCCTAATTCTGGCGTATTTGTAGGAATAGAAGATTTAAGAAATGAAGAATATTTTAATTTATATCGTGGAAAAACTATCCGTAATATCGAGATAGTAAAACTTGATGTTTTTGGACCAACTCTTCTTGATACAGCAACAGTAACTACTCATTGGTTAGATAGGTTTGGTAATAAAACACATATTAAGACTCGCAAATTTGTTATTAATAATAATCTATTCTTTAATTCAGGTGATACAATAGATCCGGTTCTTTTAGTTGATAATGAAAGATTTCTTCGACAATTAAATTATATTAAGGATGCTTCAATTCAGATTATTGAAATTCCAGGTTCACCCGATTACGTTGATGTTCTTGTTATTACTAAAGATGTATACTCGGCTGGATTTTACATGGATCTATTTGACCTCGAATCGGGTGTTATTGAATTATATGAGAACAATCTGGCTGGAATTGGTCATAGATTGCATGGTAGCTTATATATTAATTCTACGGAACAGCCTCCTACCGGATATGAATTTAACTATAGTATAAATAATCTAGGAAATTCATTTATAAAAACTAATATTCAATACTTAAAAGCATTTGAAACAGAAAGGATTGGGCTTGAACTTAATAGAAATTTCTATACTTATAGTACTAAATGGGCTGGAGGTCTTAAATTCTATAAAACTTCAACCTTAAGCGATATTAAAAAGACTGATACAACTTTAATAAATGTTAGATTAAATTACGCTACTCAAGATATTTGGTTAGGTCGTTCGTTTCTTTTAAAAACTAATAATTTTCAATACCAGAACAGAACTAGGTTTATTGTATCTGCACGATATATTAATAATACATTTTATAAAGGGCCTGAAGTAAGCGAAAGATACAATTTTCAATACCATGATAATCAAATGTTTCTAGCAAGTATTGCTTTTGCCAGACAAAGATATTATAAATCGAATTTAGTTTATGGTTTTGGGAAAACAGAGGATATTCCTATTGGAAGTTTAATTCAACTTAATGTTGGATTTCAGGAAGATGAATTTTTTAAAAGACCATATTTAGGTATAAGACTTTCGAAAGGAATATACTATCCGAAAATTGGAGATTTAAATATTCATGGTGAATTCGGAGGATTATATTATGACAATCGTTTAGAACAAGGTGTTGTTTCTGTTAACGGACGAGCAGTTAGTAATCTACACTATTTAAATCGTTTAAAACTAAGGGAATTTTTAAGTATTGATTATACCAGAGGTATAAATCGATTTAGTGATGAAAGACTATATCTTAACACTGATGATATTTGGGGTTTTTCAAGCGACAATTTATATGGAATTCAAAAACTCTCCATGCGTTCAGAATTAGTCGCATTTACTAATTTGCGTATTTATAACTTCAGGTTTTTATTTTTTGGATTTGGAGATTTAGGTCTCATTGGCCCAGAAAACAAGTCCGTGTTTAGAAACAAATTATATTCTGGAATTGGATTAGGTTTGAGAGTAAGAAATGAAAACCTTGTATTTAAAACATTCCAAATTAGGTTTGCATACTATCCAAGGATCCCAACTGATGTTGAGCAATTTTATTTATTAATTTCAGGAGAAAGTGCATATAAACCCCAAGATTTTCAACCTGCTGCTCCATATATCATTAAGTATCAATAATCCTTATTTATAATTAATCTAATATTATTCACTGAACAAAGCAATCTACTTTTTGTTTAATTTTCAAATAACAATAATCATTAACCAAATAATAATAATTATGTCAGTATTAGTAGGAAAAAAAGCACCAATGTTTAAAACAGATGCTGTAATAAATGGAAATCAAATAGTTGAAAATTATTCACTAGATCAATTCTTGGGTAAAAAATATGTTTTATTCTATTTTTATCCTGCAGATTTTACTTTTGTATGTCCAACAGAAATTCTTGCTTTTCAAAAAAGAATGAAGGATTTTGAAGAAAGAAATGTTGAAGTGGTTGGCTGCTCAGTAGATTCAGCATTTTCACACTGGAAATGGCTGCAAACAGAACTAAATGATGGTGGTATAAAAGGTGTAAAATATCCTTTGGTTGCCGATTTATCAAAAACAATATCTGAAAATTATGATGTGCTTGCTGGTCATTATGATTACTCTGAAGATGGTGAAAGTATTTTTCACGGTGTTCCGCAGTCCTACAGAGGTTTATTTTTAATCGATAAAGAGGGTGTCGTTCGTCATCAAGTAGTTAATGATATGCCTTTAGGTAGAAGTGTTGATGAAGCTTTACGAATGATTGATGCTTTACAATTCTTTGAAGAATACGGTGAAGTTTGTCCTGCAAACTGGAAGAAAGGAGATAAAGCATTAAAACCAACACAAGAAGGTATTGCAAATTATTTGAGTAAATAATTTAAAATATTATAGTATAAAAAAGCATTTCTAACTGAAATGCTTTTTTTATTTTTGCTTTATGCGAAAGGAATTTAAAATTATAGTAAAAGATCTTGAGTTGTTTAAGAGTAAGCTGTTAATATATGGTAATAAACTAAAACGTTTTACCTTCCTTGATAGCAATAACTTTAATTTAAATAATTTAAAATATACGTATTACGAATATAATTTTCTTGCAGCCCTTAATTCCGTAGAAGAAATTGTTTGTAAAGATAATACGGGATTCAGAGATCTTTTAAAATTCAAATCAACAATAAATGATTGGTTATTTGGTTATTTTACTTACGATTTAAAAAATGAACTTGAAAATCTAGAATCAAATAAAATTAACGAATTAGACTTTCCGAACCTTCATTTCTATGTTCCAGAAATAGTTTTATTATCAAAAGATTCAGAAATATCAATTTTATATCATGATAATCAGTTTGCAGAAAAGGAAATTTATGAATTATTTCACACCATTGAATCTACGAAAATAAATGCTATTGAGAATAAATTAACAGCGATAAAACTTGAACAAAGATTTAATAGAAATGAATATATTGAAACCGTAAAAAAACTTAAAAATCATATTCAGTTAGGGGATATATATGAAATAAATTTTTGTCACGAATTTTATAGTAAATCTGTAATTGACCCTTTAAAGACATTCGTTAGATTTAATGAAATATCTCCTTCGCCATTTTCTTGTTATTACAAATTTGACGATAAGTATTTGTTATCAGCCAGTCCAGAGAGATTTTTAAAAAAATTGAATAGTAAAATAATTTCTCAACCCATAAAAGGAACAATTAGGAGAAGTTTAGATTCTAAAGAAGATTTGAACTTAAAAAAGGAATTATTTAATGATCCGAAGGAAAGAGCGGAGAATGTTATGATTGTAGATCTAGTTAGAAACGATCTTTCAAGGACTGCAAAAAAAGCAACAGTTAGGGTGGAAGAATTATATGGTATTTATAGTTTTGAACAGGTTCATCAAATGATATCAACGGTTAGCTCCGAGGTAGATAATAACACGAATATTATTGAGATCATAAAAAATGCATTTCCTATGGGATCTATGACCGGAGCACCTAAAGTCCGTGCAATGCATTTAATTGAACAATATGAAAAAACAAAAAGAGGATTATATTCTGGTTCAGTCGGATATATTACTCCCGATAATAATTTCGACTTTAATGTAGTAATCCGAAGTATTCTGTATAATCAATTAAAAAAATATGTATCTTTTACAGTTGGTGGAGCAATAACAAGTTTAGCCAATCCTGATAAGGAATATGAAGAATCGATGGTTAAAGCAGAAGCTATGTTAAAAGTATTTAGTTAAAACTATGCTAACAGATTTTCAGACATTTATTGATTCAAATGAATTATGTTCAAAAACCGATAGAATTCTGCTTGGTATAAGTGGCGGTATCGATTCTGTATGCATGTTCCATCTTTTTAATCAATTAGAGATTCCTATTGGAATTGCCCACTGTAATTTTCAGTTACGCGATGATGAATCTGAACAAGATGAACACTTTGTTAGCAATTTAGCTAACGAATATGATTTACCGTTTTTTTCCAAAAGATTCGACACCGAAGAAATTGCTAAAAAAGAAGGTATTTCGATTCAAATGGCCGCTAGAGATTTGCGTTATGATTGGTTCGAAGAAATAAGGAATAAGTTCGACTATGATTATATTGCTATAGCCCATAATCGAGATGATGTTATTGAAACATTTCTTATTAATCTTACTCGTGGATCTGGTATTAAAGGTTTAACTGGAATAAAATCTAAGTCTGGAAAAATTATAAGACCATTGCTTTTTGCTTCAAGAAATGAAATAGTAGAATATATTGATAAGAATGATTTAAGTTTTAGAGAAGACTCTTCGAATAGTTCTGTTAAATATAGCAGAAACCTAATTCGAAACGAAATAATACCATTATTCGAAAAAATAAATCCCAAATTTAGAGAAACAATAACAGAAAATATTTCCAGGTTAAAAGAGGTTAAAAAAATTTATGTTGACAATGTTGAGAAGACTCGGCAACTAATAATGCATGAAGAAAATAAACGCATTTTAATAAACCTAGAGCAATTAAAACAGCTTGATCCTCTTTCAAGTTTTCTTTACGAATTTTTAAAACCATTTGGTTTCTCAAATTTACAAGTCAGTGATATTATTGAATCATTAGATGGAATTCCTGGCAAACAATTCTTTTCTTTAACACATCGCTTAATTAAAGATAGAATCGATCTGATTATTGAAGAAATATCTGCAGTAGATAAGAAATTTTACTATATAGATACAGATACTGAAACTATTCATTCACCGCTATCGCTTAATTTCTCAAAAATTGAGATTAACAATGATTTTAAAATTGATAAAAATAATAGTTTGGGGTTCTTTGATTTAGATAAAATACAATTCCCATTAATTCTAAGAAAATGGAAAAAAGGCGATTACTTTATGCCATTAGGAATGAGCAATTTAAAAAAACTTAGCGATTTCTTTATTGATTCCAAATTATCACTTTCAGACAAGGAAAACACTTGGATTCTTGAAAGCAGTAATAAAATAATATGGATTGTTGGACTTAGAATTGACGAAAGGTATAAAATTAATGAAAATACTAGAAACATCTTAAGAATCGAAATAATAAGAAATGTTTCAATAACATCATCTCGATTATGGGC
>JBHOSR010000117.1:0-5494 GCA_042584405.1 Bacteroidota bacterium | reverse complement strand
TTAGCAATATTACTAAATTTTTGTAAACGCATTGCATCTTTTTCAGTAGTAATAATAATTTTATTACTTGAATCAATTGATTTAAATCTTTGTTCAATCTTCTTAAAATCAGGCTCTTTAAAATCGAAGTGGTCCGAATATTCTAAAACTTGAATTTTTTTAGAAATATTTTCTGCAATATATTCTCTTAATAATTTTGGATTTGCAATTCCTGTAACTAATAATACTTCTGGATTCTCCTGGATTTCAATGCTATTATTATCAACACTTTTAAAAACATATTGTAAATCATCATAATCGAAGGTAGTAAAAAACACATGCTGAAAAGGATATGGTTTTAACTCATTAAAAATTATTCTTCGGTCAATAGGTTTTAAATCTTTCGGAGATTTGGTTATGATTATAATATTTGCTCGTTTTTTCTCAAATGCCTGTTCGCGTAAATCACCAAAAGGGAGTATAAAATCTTTATCAATAGGTCTTGAATAATCAATAAGTAGAATAGATAGGTTGGCAGTTACTTTTCTGTGTTGGTATGCATCGTCCAATAGAATTACATCAAGTTCTTTATTTAGCTTAGTTAAATTATTAATACCATTGGTCCTATTGGCATCGACAGCTACTTCTATTTCAGGAAATTTTTGTTTTATTTGTTTAGGTTCATCTCCAATTTCTCTGTCAGTTGATTCTTTAGTTGCGAGCATAAAACCTTTAGTTTTTCTTTTATATCCTCTGCTTAAAGTGGCAACTTTAAAGTCTGATTTTAATAAGTCGACTAAATATTCTATATGTGGTGTTTTTCCTGTTCCGCCAACTGTAATATTGCCGACCGTAATCAATGGAATATTTAACTGGTTAGATTTAAAAATGCGATAATCGTATAAACGATTTCTTATATTGACTACTAATCCATAAAGCAAGCTTAAAGGAAACAGAACTGGGCTTAATATTTTACGGATTTTTTGCATTTATCTATTATTAAAATTCAGAGATTGTTCCTTTTTTTGGATAATCAATTGTATAATGTAATCCTCTACTCTCATGCATTTCTTGAGCCATTTTAATAATCAAATATCCTACATTAATTAGGTTTCTTAATTCGCATAGCTTCTGAGAAAGAATTGATTTTTCATATAGTTCTTCTGTTTCTTTATATATAATTTCTAATCTTCGCAGGGCTCTTTCCAAACGCAAGTTCGATCGAACAATTCCAACATAATTGCTCATTATTTGCTGAACTTCTTTGTAGTTCTGTGTAATCATTACCATTTCTTCAGTATAAGTTGCACCCTGTGTATCCCACTCAGGGATATTCCTGTTAATCTGAAGATCTTTAATTTTAATTATTGCATCTTTTGCTGCCCGATTAGCATATACTACTGCTTCTAATAATGAATTTGAAGCCAAACGGTTTGCGCCGTGTAATCCTGTTGAAGAAACCTCACCCACCGCATAAAGACGACTTATTGTACTACATCCATTAAAATCAACTTTAATTCCTCCACACATATAATGTGCTGCTGGGATAACCGGAATGGGATCTTTTGTAAAATCAATATTAAGGGACAAACACTTTTTATAAATATTCGGGAAATGATCTTTCAATTTTTCTGGATCAAGATGAGTACAATCTAAATGTACATGATCACAACCTGAAATTTTCATTTCATGGTCAATAGCACGAGCGACAATATCGCGAGGCGCAAGACTTCCACGTTTGTCGTATTTATTCATGAATTTAACACCATCAATTGTTTTAAGAAGAGCTCCAAAACCACGCAATGCCTCTGTTATTAAAAATGATGGTTTAACTCCTGGATCATACAATGAAGTAGGATGAAACTGAATAAACTCCATGTTTTCAATAATTCCTTTTGCTCGGTAAACCATTGCAATCCCATCGCCTGTTGCTATTTTTGGATTTGTTGTTGTATCGTATAAATTCCCTGTTCCACCTGTTGCAATGAGTGTAACTTTTGAAAGAAAAGCATTAACCTCATCAGTTTTTAAATCCAATACATAAGCACCATAACATTCTGTATTTTTCTGACTGCGCTTTACTAATTTTCCTAAATGGTGCTGAGTAATTATATCAACCGCAAATTGATCTTCAAGAACTTCAATATTTTGATGGTTTTTTACTCTATTAACTAATGAGTTCTGAATTTCTTCTCCGGTTTTATCTTTATGATGTAAAACACGATATTCGGAGTGTCCACCTTCTCTACCTAAATCGTATTTACCTTTTTCATTTTGATCAAAGTTTACTCCCCAATCAATTAATTGTTTGATCTGTGCAGGTGCCTCTTTAACTACCATTTCAACAACCTTTCGGTTACATAATCCATCGCCAGCAACTAATGTATCTTCAACATGCTTTTCAAAGTTGTCGGGTTCATAGGTAACGGCAGCAATTCCTCCTTGCGCATATTTTGTATTTGATTCGTCAAGAGTAGATTTACTTATAAGAATTGCTTTTCCATGTTCAGCAACTTTTAGAGCAAAACTTAATCCCGCAATCCCGGATCCGATAACCAGAAAATCGGTTTCTTTGATCATTTAATAAAATATTTTAAGTCCAAATTTTTGTTAATCAACAAAGGTAGAAATTGTTATTGAAAAAAATATAACTATTACGGGATTTATAAGCTTTAAACGTATATCTTAATAATGTTATGATTTAAGAACTATTTCGATTATTTTTGTCAGATTAATTTTAAAAGTAAATAAAACACAATAAGATATGGCTCAAGATGATCAGTTTAAGAAGCTAATAGCACATGCAAAAGAATATGGTTACATTTTTCAATCAAGTGAAATATACGATGGTTTAAGTGCAGTTTATGATTATGGACAGTATGGTGTAGAGCTTAAAAATAACATCAAAAAATACTGGTGGGATGCAATGGTTAAAATGCATGAAAACATTGTTGGTATAGATGCAGCTATTTTTATGCATCCAGAAATATGGAATGCTTCTGGTCATACAAGTGCATTTAACGATCCGCTAATCGACAATAAAGATTCAAAGAAAAGATACAGAGCCGATGATTTAATAGAAGAACATATTCAAAAATATCAAGCAAAAATAAATAAGGATGTTGAAAAGGGAAGAAAGAAATTTGGTGATGTCTTTGATGAAAAGCAATTCCTAGAAACAAATCCAAATGTATTAAGAAACAAAACTAAGATTGACGAAATTCAGGGCCGTTTGGTAAAAGCTTTAGAGGCTGATGATTTAAACGAAATCAAACAAATTATTATTGATTATGAAATTGTTTGTCCTGTGTCAGGTTCTAAAAACTGGACCGATGTTCGACAGTTTAATTTAATGTTCGAAACACAATTGGGTTCTGTAGCTGATGGTGCAAATAAGATCTATTTACGTCCTGAAACAGCACAAGGTATTTTTGTAAACTACTTGAATGTTCAAAAATCAGGTCGTATGAAAATTCCTTTTGGAATTGCTCAAATAGGAAAAGCATTCCGTAATGAAATTGTTGCTCGCCAGTTTATTTTCCGAATGCGCGAATTTGAGCAAATGGAAATGCAATTCTTTGTAAAACCAGGAACTGAAATGGAATGGTTTAATCATTGGAAGGAAGTAAGAATGAAATGGCACAAAGCCATGGGATTACCAGAAGAAAAATACCGTTTCCATGAGCATGATAAGTTAGCACATTACGCAAATGCAGCCTTCGATATTGAATTTGAATTTCCATTTGGTTTTAAAGAGTTAGAGGGAATACACTCCCGAACAGATTTTGATTTGTCACAACATCAAAAATTTTCTGGTAAAAAATTGCAATATTTCGATCCAGAATCAGGTGAAAGTTTTGTTCCTTATGTTGTTGAAACTTCAATAGGATTAGATAGAACTTTCCTAACAATTCTATCAGCTTGTTTAAAAGAAGAAGAAGTTAAACCTGCCCGTCCGGCAGGCGGGAAGGAAAATGGGGAATCAGATACCAGAGTCGTATTGCAAATTCCTCCTGCACTTGCTCCAATTAAGATGGCAGTATTACCTTTAGTCAAGAAAGATGGATTACCGGAAAAGGCTCGCGAAATAATTGATGAATTAAAGTTCGATTTTACTTGTCAGTATGACGAAAAAGACTCTATTGGTCGTCGGTATCGTCGTCAAGATGCCATTGGAACTCCATACTGTGTTACGATAGATCATCAGACATTAGAAGATAATACGGTTACAATTCGTGATCGTGATTCAATGGAACAAGAAAGAGTTCAGATCTCTGAATTAGCAGGAATTGTTGATGATAAAGTGAGTATGAAAAAATTGCTTAAAAAGATATTCTAAATTAAGTTTGTAATACATTTTTCTTAGTGAATCAAAGAAAAAAAGTACTAATAATAACATACTACTGGCCTCCAAGCGGAGGAGCAGGTGTACAACGTTGGCTAAAATTTACAAAATATCTTCCCGAATTCAACTGGCAACCAATTGTTTATACAACTAGCAGCTATGAAAACCAAGTTGTTGACGATAGCTTATTAAAAGATATAAATCCGGAAACGGAAGTTATTAAAAGACCAATTTGGGAACCATACTTTTTTTATAAAAGATTTACAGGGAAGAAGAAAGATCAGGAAATAAATGCTGGTTTTTTGCAAGAAAAAAAATCGAATAAACTTCTTGAAAAACTTTCAGTTTTTATTCGAGGCAACTTCTTTATTCCTGATGCAAGGAAATTTTGGATTAGACCATCTGTAAAATTCCTAACAAAATATATTAAAGAGAACAAGATTGATGCAATTATTTCAACTGGGCCGCCGCATAGTATGCACATTATTGCACTAAAAGTTAAAATGAAATTGAATGTAAAATGGATTGCCGATTTTAGAGATCCATGGACCAATATTGATTTTTACAAAGATTTAATGCTAACAAAACGAAGCGATCGGAAGCAAAAAACTGGAAAGAGAAGTGCTTTCAAATGCCGATTGTGTAGTTACTGTAAGTGATACTATAGCAAAGGAACTAAAGGATTTAGGGGCTAAGCACACAGAAGTAATTACAAATGGTTATGACATAGATGATATTCCTGAAGAAAAACCGGAGTTAGATAAGAAATTTTCAATTGTACATTTAGGTTCAATAAACAAAGATAGAAACCACCCAGTATTAATTCAGGTTCTGAAAGAACTCATTATTAATAACGAAGACTTTAAAAATGATTTTGAGTTTAAATTAATTGGAAAAGTTGATCATTCTTTAATAAACGATATTGAAATAGCAGGACTTTCATCTAACCTCAATTATATCGAATATATCTCGCATGATATGGTTATGCATGAGCTTATGAAAGCACGATTACTATATTTACCAATAAATAATACTCCAAACGCTAAAGGAATTGTTACAGGTAAGTTTTTTGAATATCTTGCATCAAAAAGACCAATTTTAACAATTGGCCCAACCGAAGGGGATATTTCAAAAATATTAGAAAAGACAAAGTCAGGAGAAGTATTTGAT
>JBHOSR010000116.1:0-5705 GCA_042584405.1 Bacteroidota bacterium | reverse complement strand
GTATGATGATCAAAATGCAGAAGATAAACGAAAAATGAGTGAAAAAGAAAACAATAAAAATGTAACAAATCAAATTAATAAAAGTATACAACTTTAATTGTATCACTTAAAGACATTTGACGTGCTAACAACGATTTATAAAATGGAAAGAAGCATTTTAATAGAGTCAAAAATCGAAAACATCAATAAAATCGAAAAAATTATTGACGAAGTTTCAGAAGAAGCAAAAATTAATTCTGAGGTTTATGGAAAAATGTTAATTGCGACCGTAGAAGCAGTAAACAATTCGATCGTGCACGGGAATAAGGAAGATGAAACGAAAACTGTTAAAGTTGATTTCAAGGTTGATGATGACTACATAAGCATTTTTATTGAAGACGAAGGCCCGGGATTTAATTTTTACAATGTACCAGATCCTACAACTCCAGAAAACATCGAAAATATTCATGGAAGAGGAGTTTATTTAATGAAGCATCTTGCTGATGATGTTATTTTCCACGGTAGAGGAAACCGGGTTGAAATAAAGTTCAACTTGAAATAAAATGCCTGTTAAGTTTTTTAGAGAAGAAACAAATTTTCATCTAAAAGAAAGAATCCTCCTTAAAAACTGGATAAAACTTACCATTCTAGAAGAAAAACACAAATTAGGTAATATCAATTTTATATTTACTTCAGATAATTATTTGTTAAAGATTAATAAAGAGTACCTTTCACACAATTATTTTACCGATATAGTAACCTTTAATTATTGCGAAAACAATTTAATTAATGGTGATATATTTATAAGTGTAGATACAATTGAAAACAATTCGGCACTTTTTAATGTTGCATTTACCAGTGAATTGCACAGGGTAATGATTCATGGCATTCTTCATTTAATTGGGTATGATGATCAAAATGCAGAAGATAAACGAAAAATGAGTGAAAAAGAAAACCATTATCTAGAAAGATTGAAAAATCTTTTCTAATTTTCAAAAATTTTAAGATTAACATTTATGTTACCAGAGTATGATGTAATTGTGGTTGGTGGAGGACATGCTGGTTGTGAAGCTGCAGCGGCTTCAGCAAATATTGGTTCTAAAACATTGTTAATTACAATGGATATGACCAAGTACGCTCAAATGTCATGCAATCCGGCGATGGGAGGAATAGCTAAAGGGCAAATCGTAAAAGAAATAGATGCACTTGGTGGTTATTCTGCTATGATCACTGATAAAAGCATGATTCAGTTCAGAATGCTGAACCGATCAAAAGGTCCTGCAATGTGGAGTCCAAGAGCACAATGTGATAGGATGGTGTTTTCAAGTGAGTGGAGAAGCATTTTAGAAAACATAGAACACTTGGATTTGTGGCAAGATTTAGTAATAGAATTAATTATAGAAAATAAACAAGTTAAAGGAGTTAAAACAAAGCTAGGAATAGAATTTAAATCGAGGACTGTTGTATTAACAAACGGAACGTTTTTAAATGGCTTAATGCACGTTGGAAGGCAACAAGTAGAAGGTGGAAGGGCAGGAGAAGCTTCATCAAAAGGAATATCAGAGCAGCTAAGAAATCATGGATTTGAAGTAGGAAGAATGAAAACTGGAACACCAGCAAGAATTGATGGAAGAAGTATCAATTTTTCAAAAGTATTGGAACAAAAAGGTGATCCAGAAGGAGGACAGTTTTCATTCTTACAACACGATTTCGTTCCAAACAACAATAAAAGTTGTTACATTACCTATACAGATAGCGAGGTTCACCGAATTTTAGAAACAGGATTCAAAGAATCACCTTTATTTAATGGAACTATAAATGGAGTGGGACCAAGATATTGCCCTAGTATTGAGGATAAGATAGTAACGTTTGCTGAAAAAGATAAGCATCAATTATTTTTAGAACCGGAAGGACACACTACAAATGAGTACTATATTAATGGATTTTCATCATCCTTACCTTGGGAGGTACAATTAAAAGCACTAAAAAAGGTGCAGGGACTTGAGAATGTTAGGATTTATCGCCCAGGATACGCAATTGAATATGATTATTATCCACCAACGCAACTTAAACACACATTAGAAACAAAAAACATTAAGAATTTATATTTTGCAGGACAGATTAATGGAACAACCGGATACGAGGAGGCTGCAGCACAAGGAATGATGGCCGGAATGAATGCAAGCTTAAGTGTTTCTGAAAAAAACGAATTCATTCTTAATAGAGATCAGGCATACATTGGTGTCTTAATTGATGATTTAGTTACGAAAGGAGTAGACGAGCCGTACAGGATGTTTACATCAAGGGCTGAATATAGAATATTGTTAAGGCAAGATAATGCAGATTTAAGATTAACAGAATTATCATATAAGATGGGCTTGGCAAAGCAGGAAAGATTTGATTTACTAAAAGAAAAAATAGCTGCCAGAGATAAAATTATTGAATTTATAAAAAGCTATAGTATCGCCCCAGAAGAAATTAACAAATATTTAATAGAAGTTGGCACCACGCCATTAAAACAAAAAAGAAAATTATTTGATGTTGTTGTGAGACCACAAGTTGAATTAAAGGGATTAACGCACAGGATTGAACCACTTAAGAAGCTAATCAACGACATTAGAAGAAAGAGAGAAGAAGTAATTGAATCTGCAGAGGTACTGATAAAATACTCAGGCTATATTGAGAGAGAGCAACAAATGGCGGAAAAATTAAAAAGACTGGAATACATAAAGATTCCCGAAAGCTTTAACTATGACAACATCTCGTCCTTATCAACAGAAGGAAGACAAAAGTTAAAAAGGATTTCTCCGAGCAGTATAGGCCAGGCAGCACGTATTAGCGGCGTTTCTCCGTCCGACATAGGCGTGCTCTTGGTGCATATGGGTCGTTGATGTTCCACGTGGAACGTTTAGGGATCTAAAAACGATTTTTATCAGAGTTTAAATTTTATTTATGGAAAAAGAAATTATTATAACGGGTAAATTAGTTGACGTTGTAAGTCGAAGAATTTATAATGCGAAAATAAAGATAATAGACTCCAAGATTGTTAACATTGATGAAACAAACAAAGAGTTTGATAATTATATTCTGCCAGGTTTGGTGGATTCTCATGTGCACATTGAAAGTTCTATGCTGGTACCAACTAGCTTTGCCCGCGCTGCTGTTAAAAACGGAACAGTTGCTACCGTTTCAGACCCACATGAAATTGCAAATGTAATGGGAGTTGAGGGTATCTATTATATGATTGAAAATGGGGAAAAGACACCGTTTAAGTTTTATTTCGGAGCACCGTCATGCGTACCTGCAACTCCATTTGAAACATCGGGTGCAGTTATTAGTTCAAATGATATAAGAAAACTTATGAGCAATAAAGACATTCATTATTTAGCTGAAATGATGAATTTTCCAGGAGTTATTTTTGATGATGAAGAGGTGATAAAAAAAATTGAATATGCAAAAAAAGAAAACAAGCCAATTGACGGTCATGCTCCAGGATTAAAAGGGAGAGATCTTGATAAATACGCAGCAAAAAACATAACTACCGATCATGAATGTACAACGGTTGAGGAAGCTATAGACAAGATAGAAAGAGGAATCAAAATACAGATTCGAGAGGGAAGTGCGGCTAAAGATTTTAAAAGTTTGTTTCCTTTGTTAAAAACACATCCCGAGAAAGTGATGTTTTGTACCGACGATTGTCATCCAGATGATTTGATAAAAGGGCATATAAATAAAATAATAAGCAGGTCAGTAAAAAAAGGATTGAATATTTTTGATGTCATTTCTGCTGCCACTAAAAACCCTAAGGAACACTATAATTTAGACATAGGATTGCTTCAAGTTGGAGATCCTGCAGACCTCATTGTTGTTGACAATCTTGCAGATTTCAACATAAACAGTACATACATTAACGGTGAGATGGTTTATGAAAATGGAAATGTATTATTAGATAAACTAACTGAAAAACCCATAAACAAATTCAATTGTAAACCAATTTCTATTGCTGACATTGAGGTGT
Organism: Bacteroidota bacterium; assembly: GCA_042584405.1. Classification (GTDB taxonomy): domain Bacteria; phylum Bacteroidota; class Bacteroidia; order Bacteroidales; family UBA12077; genus UBA12077. The sequence continues at coordinate 1,708 of JBHOSR010000116.1, read as the reverse complement.
TGGCACAGACCAAAAAAATCCAAATAATAATTGCTAAAGATGGAGATCTTTTGACAGGAAAAGAAGTAATCAAACCAAAAACTGAGAACGGCAAAATTGTAAGTGATATTAATAAAGATGTATTAAAGATTGTGGTTGTAAATCGCTATCAGGATTCTAAACCACAAGTAGGTTTTATAAATAACTTTACATTAAAAAGGGGTGCAATTGCTGGAAGTATAGCCCATGATAGTCATAACATAATTGCTGTTGGCACAAACGATAATGATATTGTAAATGCTATTAACCAGATTATAAAAAACAAAGGAGGGATAGTTGCTTTTTGTGAAAAAGAGTTTAGATCCTTAACACTAAATGTAGCGGGATTAATGTCAACAGATGAAGCTGAAACAGTAGCAAAAAAATATAAGGAAGTCAATACAATGGCAAAAAAAATGGGGTCAGAATTAACCGCTCCTTTTATGACAATGGCATTTATGGCATTACTTGTAATCCCCGAACTCAAAATTGGAGATAAGGGATTATTTGATGTGTCAAAGTTTGATTTTACTTCACTGTTTGTGGACTAATGAAAAATGCTCAAAAAGAAAAGTTTAGGTCAATTTTGTCAGTGCTTCCGGATAGCCCTGGAGTATATCAATTTTTTAATTCTTCAAACGTTATTATATATGTAGGGAAAGCAAAAAACCTAAAGAAAAGAGTATCTTCTTATTTTACAAAAGATTATTATGAAAATAACAAAGTAAAGGTTCTGGTAAGTAAGATTGATCATATAGAATATATTGTAGTTCAAACTGAAACCGATGCGCTTTTACTTGAAAATAATCTGATAAAGAAATATAATCCACGGTATAATGTAATGCTAAAGGATGATAAAACTTATCCTTGGATATGCGTGAAAAATGAGCGCTTCCCGCGCATATTTTATACACGAAATGTATATAATGATGGATCTTCTTTTTTTGGACCTTATACTTCAGTTTATATGGTAAAGGTCTTGTTGGATTTAGTAAAACAGCTTTATCCTTTGCGAAACTGCAATTTAAATTTATCGTTAGAAAATATAGAAAAAAGGAAATTCAAACCATGCCTAGAATATCATATTGGAAATTGTTTAGCTCCTTGTATAAGCTTACAAACAGAAGAAAACTATAATGAATCAATTATAAACATTAAAAAGATCTTAAAAGGAAATATTCAGGAAGTTATTCTTTATCTGAATGATTTGATGAAAGGATACTCTATGGAGTTTAAGTTTGAAGAGGCTCAGCTGGTTAAAGAAAAGATAGAAATCCTGGAAAAATATAAAAGCAAATCATCAATTGTTAGCGCTAATTTAAACAATGTCGATGTTTTTAATATTTTGGATGACAATAACTTTGCGTATGTTAATTTCTTAAAGGTTGTAGAAGGAAGGATTGTACAAGCTCATACAGTGGAGATAAGAAAGAAACTGGACGAAAGTTTAGAAGATTTATTGTTACTGGCCGTTGTAGAAATTAGAGAGAGATTGCAAAGTTCAGCGAAGGAATTAATAGTACCATTTCACATAGGCTTAAATGAATTTAACATAACAATTCCTGTGCGCGGTGAAAAGAAATCTTTGTTGGAATTGTCGGAAAGAAATTTAAAGTTTTACCGGCTAGAAAAACAAAAAAAATCAGAAAAGAAGAAAGAAAAGCATTCTGGTAAACGATTATTAGCGGTA
>JBHOSR010000115.1:0-5872 GCA_042584405.1 Bacteroidota bacterium | reverse complement strand
TGGTGATAGTTCCCGTATTCAAGCGGATATGACTGCTGAAGCTATTTATGATAATCCGGATTCATTTGAAAATTTAATTGAATTAATGCTTGAGGACAATGGGAAAATTGCCATGCGGGTTTCCAGGGTTGTTGAAATTTGCGAAAATTATTTTCCTGAATATTTTAATCCATTTGCAGAAAAAACACTATTTAAACTTCCAAATTGTAAAACACCTGGTGTAAAAAGAAACATTTTAAAAATATTTACCCGTCGTGATTTACCAAATAATGAAGAATTAAGAGGCAAAACAATTGAACTTTGTTTTAATTGGATGAATTCTTGTGAGGAACCAATTGCTGTAAGAGTATTGGCAATGATGGTTTTAGAAAGAACTGCATTGAAAGACCAGAGGTTGATTCCTGAACTCATGTTTACAATTGAGGATATTTTAGAAAAAGAAGATGCCATGGCGATTCAATTTACAGGAAAAAAAATATCAAAAAAGTTGAGAAAATTAATGCTTTAAATGATTGATTTTAAGAATATAGAATATCTAAAACAAGGCAATAAAAGACAACAGCTAGCTTTTAATGATTTGGTTAAACTCGATATATTTAATGTTCTGCAAGCTTTTACTCCTGTATTAACCGGCACTATTCCTATTGAAATTGATATTGATGATAGCGATTTGGACATTATTTGTTGTTGCAAAGATTTAAATGCTTTTATGGATGTGTTAATTAAAAACTTTAGCTTCTATCCTGCTTTTAGAATTACTAAAAAGCAAATTAGAAACATTGAAACTATTATATCAAAGTTTAAATCTGAAAACTACACTATTGAGATATTTGGACAAAACAAGCCAATTGAAAAACAGGAATCATACAGACATATGCTTATTGAATATAAAATATTAAAAGAAAAAAGTAGAGATTTTCGAAAACAAATCATAGAATTAAAGAAACAAGGATACAAAACAGAGCCTGCATTTGCTAAATTATTGAGCTTAAAAGGAAATTCTTATTTTGAATTGCTTAAATTAGATTAAAAACATCTGTTAATCTTACATAAAATGAAAGCTAATTATACAATTTTACTTTTAATAATATTTCCCTTTTTGCTATCAGCCCAGCAACAGGAATGTTTTCTTTTAATGGTTGGAAAAGAAGCTTCTGTAAACGGCCAAGTTTTATTAGCACATAATAATGATTTGTCAGGCACCGAAGCTTCAATGCTTGTTAAAGTTCCTGCCTACGAAAAAATAAATATTATACCTGATAATTCTATTTCCTTTAAACAGAATTACGAAATGCTTGTACTTCAAACAAATATAGGTTTTGCTGAAGGCGATGCTGCTGCTATTAATGAACACGGAGTAGCTGTTGCCGGAGGATTATCACTAAAAAAAGATAGAAATGAAAATGGCGAAAGAGTTGACCCTTTAATTCCTTCCGGTTTAGGAGGTGGAGTGAGGTATTTAGCATTGCAACATGCAAAAACTGCACGTGAATGTGTAAAAATTATTGGTGAACTTTATAATGTATATGGTATAAAATATCCAAGCGGTGTTGGTATTGCCGATACTAATGAAATATGGTACATGGAAGCAGGCGGTGGATATTCCTGGGCTGCCATCCGAATTCCTATGGATAGTTACTTTGTTGGTGCAAATAGTTTCAGAATTGGTAACATTAATTTTAAAGATTCAATGAATTTTATATTCTCTCCTAACCTTTTAGATATCAGTAAAGAATATAATCTTGAAAATAATAATGATTTTAATTTTAGAGATTTTTTCGGTAATGGTGTAAAAGAAAAAACTGGCAATAACTATTATAATACACGCCGCCTTTGGAGAGCCATTGATATATTAAATCCATCCAAACAAATATCATCTGAAGATGAAATCTTCCCTTTATTTTTGCAACCGGAAGAAAAAATTAACCTACAAAAATGTTTTTCAATTCTTAGGGATTATTATGGTGGTATAAAATATGATATTTTCAAAGAAGAAAATTTAAATAATCATGAAAGATCAATTGCTGTATGGAAATGTGTACATACTGATGTGATTAGTCTCTCACCAGGATATCCGGTAGAATATGGCGCTGTTATCTGGACAGGATTTAGTTCTCCATATACTGCTGTATATACTCCAGTGTATTTTGGAATTTCAGCAATACCAGAATCTTATTCTAAAGCACCGTCTGAACACGATCAAAATTCTGCATTCTGGATCTATAAAAAACTGGGAGATTTATACAAAAAAGATTATCCAACAAAAATGAAATCATGGGATGAGCTTAGAAATGAATTTGAATTAAACGAGATTGAAAAACAAAATGACATCATTATTGAAGCAGTAAAAATATATAAAAGTCATCCAAATCGGTTAGGCGAGTATTTGATGAGTATAAGTCAAGGTTTTGCAAAGGATGCAATTATGATAACCAAAAGTAAAATTGAATCTCTTAAAAAAGACAATGATGTTATACCTGAATACAAATAATTATTATTATTTTTAATGTTGTATTTCATAATATTAAACAAGTAAACAATGGAGAATAAATTTTGGTCCTCAGATAAAATGATAGGTATGGTTGCGTTTGTAATTAGTATTGGTACACTTTTTACTATTATTTACCAAACAAAACTGATTCGTAAACAACAGTATGCTTCGGTTTTACCCTATCTTGAAATTTCAAGTGATGTAAGTGATGGAAATTATTACTATTTAACCCTTTCCAATAATGGAGTGGGACCAGCATTTCTTAATGATATAAAAGTAATTTATAATGACACTACCTACAATATGAATCCTTCAAAATTTGTACAACAAATTAATATACCATGTAATCTCAATAATTTCATTGACAAAGGAAAGTTGTTACCAGCAGATACTAAAATAATGCTTACGGGAACGGATAATAGTGAAAGTATAAAGGCATTATATGAACTTTTCTTCAATAAAAAAGCTATTGTTGAAGTAACCTATTCATCGATTTATAATGAAAAATGGATTGTTCGGTCTGGAACTCCCCCTGTTAAAATCGAGGATTAATTTTTTGTGAGCTTCTTACCTAAATTTTGACATTGTTTCAAAATATCCTGGTTCTTAATAAAATCTGCATTTGCCAGATTTTCATTCAGTTGTAATTTTGGATATAATTCTTTCAGTTCGCTTTCAGTTTTTTCAACTTGTTTTATTACGGCTAACCGAGTTGCTTTAATAACATGTAATCTATTATTATCGCCTAATACTTCCTTCATGTACTCAAATAAATCAATTACAGGTTGTGCATCAGAGTCATCTGAAGATCCCAAAGAATGCAATAAAACAAAATCTTTATTCCAGTTGTTCCATGGAGTATGAATTAATCCTGTTTCTGTAATTTGAACATGTACGAAAGAGCGAAATCTATCTATTATATTTTTTAAAGGTGCAGAGACATAATGAAAGTAGATAGGTGATGCAAAAACCAAAACATCAGCTTCATTTATTTTTTTACTTAAATCTTCCCAGTCATCATCTCTAATTGAGCAGCGTTTAATCAAATTACAGCGCAAACATCCATTGCAATATTTAACATTAATATCTTTGGCAATAACATGCTCAATTTGATCCGTATTCGTATTTGCACCTTCAATAAAATGTTGAATCAGGATTGAGGTATTCCCCATTTTACGTGTACTTCCATCTAATACTAATACTTTCTTCATACTTGATTATTTAGGATTTGTAAACGAAGTATCTTTAAAATAATCACTTATATAGGATACCTGGTCATTAGAAAAATGGAATAATGTTATTCCACTATTTTCGTATGATGAACCATCGCTGTATTCTCCCCTATTTGTCCATACTACGCAAGCTTTTTCATTTCCAACAATAACATCATTAACTGTAAATGTTAAGTTTTTGTATTTTCGAAGAAGTATTTTAAAGAATAGAATAACCTTTTTTACACCTTCAACTCTATCTACTCCTGGAAAATCAAATTTCAATTCATCCGCCGCATTTTTCTCAAAAGTGGTAAAATTGCTTGTATTCATTGCTTCAAATACACTTACTGCAATCTCTTTATAAGTATTTTCATTTTGCATGATACTAAATTTTTAAAAACTGAAAAATAGTAAAATATCATTAATATCCTATAAAATATCAAGGACTAAAGTCCTTTAACTTATTACTTTTTAAAACCCCGGCCTTAAGACCGGGGTAAGTTATCTGCTATTGTATTGGGCTTTAGCCCTTATTAATTTATTATTAGTCGAGCCTTTGATAATTAAAATTTAAATTCTCAATTATAACTTATTCTTATAAAGATTTCTATTTTTGTTAAGTAACTATAAAATATCTCAATGTATAAGCATTTATTTGGCCCTGTGCCATCACGCAGATTAGGAATGTCGTTAGGAATTGATATAGTTCCACATAAGGTGTGCTCATTAAATTGTATTTATTGCGAATGCGGTGCAACAACGAAATTAACCACCGATCGTAAAGAATATGTACCATATGAAGAAATCATATCTGAATTAGATGATTTTTTTTTGAAGAACGATAATCCTGATTATATAACCTTTTCTGGTGCAGGAGAGCCAACCCTAAACATTAATATTGGTCGAGTAATAGATTATATCAAAACAAATTACCCGAAAATTCCTATAGCAGTATTAACAAATGGAAGTCTTTTAAGTAGTAAGCAAGTTAGATTGGAATTGTTAAAGGCTGATTTAATTCTACCATCATTAGATTCAGCTAATAATCAAACATTTAAGAAAATTGACCGGCCAGTAAAAGATTTAAATATTAATGATTACATACAAGGATTAATTGATTTTCGTTTCGAATTTAAAGGTACTATCTGGCTTGAAATCATGATACTTCCAGGTATAAATGATGATTTAGAGAATCTTAATCAATTAAAAGATGCTATCGTTAAAATTAATCCAGATAAAATTCAGTTAAATACTCTTGACCGACCAGGAGTTATTGACCGAATACGAGCAGCAAATAGAATAGAATTACAAAATATTATTGAACTTTGGAATTTAAATAATGCAGAAATTATAGCATCATCAGCTACCAGAAAAGATAATAAATCGTTTCGTAAAGATACCGTGAACGCTATAATAGAAACTATATCACGTCGTCCTTGCACATTGGAAGATCTTGAGAAAATATTAGGATTACATATCAATGAAATTAATAAATATCTTGATGTTCTTGATGCAGAAGGTAAACTTGTAACATACAGGCAAGAAAGAGGCATATTTTATCAAGTAAAAAATTAAACTCATAATTATTATTTTAATATTTGCAGAAACGGATCAAGCCAATCTTAATGGATAACACAAAATATACAATATCGGCAAGAGGTAAAAAACTCAAACAATCAGCAAAAGAATACTTTAAAACATATTTTCCTAATATTCCTTTAAATAAAATTGATAGTCTTTTTGGCTTTGTAGAAAAATCAACTTTATATGGTGGGAGACCTTTTTTTCGTCCACAAATTTCTGAAAAGGATTACAGGTTTTTACAAGAAAACAATATCGGAATCAGAATACCATTCACCAACCATTATGTATCGGAGAAAGAATACAAGAAATACAAATCTCACCTTGAAAAATATCATAAAAAGGGAAACTCACTAATTATTACTAATGACCAATTTGCAGGATGGATTAAACACGATTTTCCTTTATATAAAATTGAAGCAAGTATATTAAAAAAGATTGATTCCATTGAAAAGATTAATAACGCACTTGAAATTTACGATACAGTGGTGCTTCCAATGAATGTAAATACAAATCTCAAATTACTAAAAAGTATCAATCAAAAGGATCGAATAACCTTGTTTGGAAATGAAAAAGCTTGCGTAGT
>JBHOSR010000114.1:0-5915 GCA_042584405.1 Bacteroidota bacterium | reverse complement strand
TTTCCGTCACCATTTAAAGCTAAATTAAAAGAATCGAGTTCAAAGTACTGCTCTGCCATCCACATTTGCGACTTTGCTTCATTTTCCTTTGGTGTCATTACAAAACGGTTATAACCTAAATACCCACCAACTATAATAATTATTACAATAACAATTATAGTTAAACTTTTCTGGTTTTCTTCGATGTAATGTTCGGTTTTACTTAGAGCATTTTCTACAGATTCAAACTGATCCTGTTGTGTTTCTTTCTTTTTGCTACTCATCGTTTAATTATTAATATATTATGCTTAAAACATTTGAATGGCAAATGTAATTCTTTTGAGTAATTTTTAAAATATTTTGTTTATAAAAATTGATATTTAATGATTGGTATTTTTTTTATTTATTGGAATATTAAGAATCTTTGCACAATAATTTGGATTTAGGATGTATCTGCAGAAATTATCATTAGTAAATTTTAAGAATTACAGTCAGTCGGAGTTAAATTTTTCTCCAAAAATTAATTGTTTTATTGGATCTAATGGTGTTGGAAAAACAAATCTTTTGGATGCTATTTATTATTTATCGATGTGTAAAAGTTATCTTAATCCTATCGATAGTCAAAATATTAAATACGACGAAGAGTTTTTTGTTATTCAAGGAGATTATCTTCTAAAAGATAAAAACGAATATATATATTGTGGATTAAAGAAGAATAAGAAAAAGCAATTTAAGCGAAATAAAAAAGAGTATCAAAAACTTTCCGATCATATTGGATTATTGCCTGTTGTAATGATTTCTCCCTTAGATAACAGTTTAATTGTAGAGGGTAGTGATGAAAGAAGAAGGTTCATGGATAGTGTTATTTCTCAGTATGATAAGGTTTATTTGGATAACTTAATTCGATATAATAGAGCTCTAGTTCAGAGAAATAAATTATTAAAAGATTTTTTTCAGGCTAGGACTTTTGATGAGGATAGCATTGACATTTGGGATGAACAATTAATTGCATTAGGAGAAAAAATACATGCTGTACGTGTTAAATTTGTTGAAGAACTAATTCCAATTTTCCAAGATTATTATACAAGGATTTCTGGTAATCAAGAACAAGTGCAGTTAGTATACGATTCGCAGCTTTATGAGGGAGAGTATCGAAATATTTTAAAAAATGCAATAGAAAAAGATCGTATTGTTCAGCATACTACTGTTGGAATTCATAAAGACGATCTGATTTTAACCTTAGAAAAATATCCAATAAAAAAAGCAGGTTCTCAAGGACAGCAAAAAACCTATTTAGTTTCGTTAAAATTAGCTCAGTTTGATTTTATTAAACAAATTAGTGGTTTCAAACCTATTTTATTGCTTGACGATATTTTTGATAAATTTGATAGAAGCAGAGTGCGTCAAATCATTGAATTAGTGGCAGAAAATCATTTCGGACAAATATTCATTACTGACACTAGCCAAGATCGTTTAGAAAATATTTTAAAGGAAATTAATATACCACACGATATATTTATAATTGAATCCGCCGAAAATATTCAAATTAATAAGGGTGAATAATTGAACTATTATGAGGAAGAAAAATACACAGAAAATTGATGTCGTTATTAAAGAATATTTGAAAGCACTAAAAATTGATGATAAAATTAAAGAGGTTCAATTAATTAAATCGTGGGATGAGGTTGTAGGAAAAACAATTGCACGATCAACAAACGATATTTACATAAAAAATCGTAAATTGATTGTGAAGCTAAATTCTTCGGTTATTAGAAATGAACTTTTTATGTTACGCGATGGATTGAAAAAAGCTTTAAACGATAAAGCAGGTGAAGAAATAATTGATGATATTATTTTGAAATAGAAACAAAGCTCAAATCATTTTCAGATAATTTAATATTCAAATAACTTGCCGCTGCATCTAATGTAGAAAATATTTTATAACCATAATGTTTAACAGCTTGTAATTCATAAATCATAGCCATAGCAGTTTCGTACGGCCCTTTGGTTAAAGTAGCCCACTTAATTGAAAGGTTTTTATCATGTACTAAAGCATATTCAAATAATTCTTTTATTTCTTTGTCTGAAAGAATTAAATTAGCACTTCTTAAATCACAAATGCCAAATTTGAGATTTAAATACTCAGGATCGTTAAATTCTTTAAGCATGCTTTCTTTAAAAAAATCGAGTGTTATATCTCCTGTAAAAGCCTCAATTATCAGCTTTTTCTCTTTAATGATTTTATAATTATAGATTCCTTTTATTGTATTTGTTTTTTTTGTTTTCACAAAGATTCAATTTGAATTTAAAACTCTTACACGCTTTTTAATTCCTAATATATGTTCCTTTTCAGAAATATTTGGATCCTTTAAATCTTTAAATTTTTGACATGGTAATTTTGCACATTCACCACAGTTCTTATATGATTTAAGATTTACAGAACAATCATATAAAGGACAAATGCCGCCAGAAATTAATTCTTTAGCCCAAAAAGTTTCACCTTTTACTTTATAGCATCCAGTGCACGAATTATTATAAAACTCGCATTCATTACATATTAAACCACAAACTGAAATTGTATTCATAATACAAAAATAAAAGTTGTTATAATCGATTAAAGGTTAATTTAATAGCGCTCTCTTTGATTAAAAAAGAAATCAGCTTCACGTTTAGCATTTTCTAATGAATCAGAACCATGCACAGCATTTTTCTGTAACGATTCAGCAAACATCTTTCGAATAGTTCCTTCTTCCGCCATACTTGGATTCGTATTTCCAATTAGTGTTCGAAAATCCTGAATGGCATTTTCTTTTTCAAGCAATAAAGCTATTATTGGACCAGAACTCATGAATTCGCATAAACTTTCGTAAAATTCTTTTCCTCGATGCATTTCATAAAATTGTTCAGCTTCTTCTTTATTGAGCTTAGTTGATCGGATTGCTGAAATTCTAAATCCAGCTTGATTAATCATTGCTAATATTGGTCCAACATGATTTTTTCTACAAGCCGAAGGCTTAATCATTGCAAATGTGTATCCTAAAGGCATAAATGTTGATTTTATTAAAAAAACTAAGGTATAAATTTTTTAGTATTAACATATAATCTGAATGGATTATTTTATCTTTGATATCTTAGAATCTTATTAAAACAAGAAAGTGAACTCATTATCAAAAAAAGATATAAACAGCTTAAATGAATTAATTGTTAAAGCGCAAAAACCATTAATCATTACACATTATAATCCAGATGGTGATGCTATGGGGTCTTCATTAGGATTTTATCATTATTTAACTAATAAGGGAAAAGACCCAATTATTGTTACACCTAACGATTATCCTGAGTTCTTGCATTGGCTTCCTGGTAATGATAAAGTTATTGTTTACAAACGAAATAGTGGAACAGTTTTAAATGCTATAAGGGATGCAGATATAATATTTGCTTTAGATTTTAATGATCCTGACCGTACTGAGGGTCTTGAAAAGTATTTAAAAGATGCAACTGCAAAAAAAGTTCTTATTGATCATCATCCTGATCCAGTAGATTTTGCTGACATATTATTTTCTGATACGAAGTATAGTTCAACTGCCGAACTTGTTTATGAAATAATTGAAAATTTGAACGATGCTAAACTAGTAGATAAAACAATAGCAGAGTGTTTGTATACGGGAATCATGACCGATACAGGATCATTTAACTATAATTCTTCGAATCCTTATACTTATTATGTTGTGTCAAAATTAATTGGTTTGGGAATTAATAAAGACAAGATATATTGGAATATTTATGATAATTATTCCGCTGATCGTATGAAATTACTTGGTTATTGTTTGTATGAAAAGATGGAAGTTTTTCCTGAGTATAACGCAGCTTATATTTCAATAACAAAAGAGGAATTAGAAAAATTTAGTTTTGCTCCTGGCGATTCGGAGGGATTTGTAAATTATCCTCTTTCAATAAAAGATGTTAGGTTTACTGCTATTTTTATAGAAAAGGATAAACATGTAAAAATTTCATTTCGATCTAAAGGAGAATTTCCTGTAAATAAATTTGCTGAGGATCATTTTAATGGAGGGGGACACAGAAATGCTTCAGGCGGTAACTCCAACGATTCTTTGGAGAATACTTTAAGAAAATTTAGAGAGTTGCTACCTAAATATAGTAAAGAACTTAGTAATGAAATGTAAGCAAATTATAGTGAAAGGTTTTATTTTGATCTTTATTATAATTTTCTTTTCTTGTAAAAGGGAAAAAGAAGTTAATAGCAAAAAAACTATAGAACATTCAAAAGAGTCGCTTGAGGAGGTTAACAAATTATTAGTTGATAAAGATACTGAACTGATAAAAAGTTATATTGAGAGAAGAGGTTGGGACATGAATATGACTGAATCGGGATTATGGTATATGATTTATAAGAAGGGATCAGGATCGCTAATTGAAAAAGGAAACTATATTACTTTTAGATACAATGTAAGTTTATTAAACGGAACACATTGTTATTCATCAGACGAGCAAGGACCAAAGAGCTTTGTTGTAGGTAAGGGAGGAGTTGAATCGGGTTTAGAAGAAGGTGTGTTAATGCTACAAAAGGGTAGTAAGGCAAGATTTATTTTAGCACCGCATTTAGCTCATGGTTTAATTGGAGATGAAAATAGAATACCAGCGCGAGCGACAATTATATATGATATTAAGATATTAAAAATTGAAGATTAAATAAATTTACCAATGATTAAAAGAAATTTTCTTGTATTTGTTATAATCACACTAGCGTTAAGTTCATGTGATTTTTTTTCAAAATACCCTGGCTACAATAAAACAAAAACTGGAATATACTACAAGTTAGTAAAATTTGGTGAAAGTTCTGAAAAAGCAAAACCAGGCGATTTTGTTACTGCTGACATTATTTATAAAACCATGAACGATTCTATTTTCTTTGATGGAAGAAGACGGTTTCAAATTACTGAACCTTCGTTTGAAGGAGCTATTGATGAATGTTTCTTAATGTTAGCAGAAGAGGAACAGGCATCGTTTATAATATCTGCAAATGATTTTTTTTCAAAAACGCTTGAAACAACACTTCCTGCTTTTATTTTTGAGGAAGATCCAATGATAGTGAATATTGATATAATTGATATTCAAACTGAGGAGGAATACATTATGGAGAAAGAAGCTTTTTTACATTGGATAGAAGATTTTGGTGATTATGAGAAGGTAATATTGAGACAATATATAGACCTGAAAAAAATTGATATTGAGCCAACAGAATCTGGTTTATATCATATAATTTTGCAGGATGGTAATGGTAAAAAAGTCTTTTTAGGTGATACAGTTACTGTGGACTATGAAGGTAAATTTCTTAATGGTAAATTCTTCGATTCAACTAAAAGAAGAAATTCACCTTTCCAATTTGTTTTTGGACGAAAATGGCAAGTTATTGAAGGAATGGAAGAAGCAATAAGTAGGATGGAAGAAGGAGAAAGAGCTTTATTTATTATCCCTTCACAAATTGGTTTCGGAGAAACTGGTTCCTCAACAGGTATAATTCCCCCTTTTACATCTACTTTATTTGAAGTTGAACTTATTGAAGTAATACCTGGAACAAGAGAAGAAAATCTCGATTTAAACAAATATGATTAAAAAAACCGACTTAAAGTCGGTCTTTTTTTGTACTAATAATATGTATATTTAAATTGGTATTGTATCCGATAACGATATAGGGCATAATAAACTTCAGTTCTTTCTAAAACTCCTTTATCATTATAAAAATATGTCTTCTTAGAATTCTCAGTTGGATTATTGTCATACCATTCTTCTTCAATCAAATTACCTTTTGAATCATATTTATAGATGTTATTTACAAAAATTCTTCCTTGAGGTTCTTCCTTAATCACTTTAACTAAATTACCATTATTATCATATATAATTGTCGCTCGCGCTGG
>JBHOSR010000113.1:0-6033 GCA_042584405.1 Bacteroidota bacterium | reverse complement strand
AAGAATCATAGAATTAAAAGGATATGATTTTCAAATTGGTCATGCATATTTTATGGAGGATGATTTTGAATTAGTTGATTGTATTAACAACAAGGTAATACCCTTACTTTTAGAGTACTTTTTAAATGACGAAAAAGAAGTTAAAGGTATACTTACTCATGCAGGTTTGATTTTAGATGAGAACGGTTGGCCACTTAAAATAATTGGAAAATAAACTTCATGGTTAATCTATTTGAATATCAAAACAAAGTAAGTTTTAAAGGCGACTTTGCTGGTCTGGAAAATTTCTTAGATGAAATCTGGAACAAGAGAGAACGTTCAAGTTACTATGAAATAGATGATTTAGGAAAAGTAGAAGTTCAGCGTTTTATTCAATTTATACATAAAACAAAAGAATTAAAATCAAATAAATATGTTGGAGTAATTCATTTTGAAGGCAAAAAGATTAATTTATTACCTAAAGTATTTTATGATTCAGAAAGAACATATGGAGAAAAAGAAATAAGTGCAATTCATCAGCATATACTTTGGTATTTAAGTTATTGCAGAAAACTAAAATTCCCTAATTATAAATCTTCAATGGGAAGTTTAAAAAATGATTTTTTTGAGATTCTAATTTATCTTTTTGCAAAATATACAAGAGAGTTGCTTTCTAAAACAATATTCCAACAATATGAGGAAATTGATAGAGAAGTGCATAATATTAAAGGTCGTTTAAATACATCAACTTACATACACGAAAATTTATCCAAAGGAAGATGGCATAAAGTTAGTTGCACATATGACTCTTTTGTAATGGATAATAAATTCAATCGAATTGTAAAATATGTTAGCCAATTACTTTTTAACGTAACATCCAACATTGAGAATAAAAAATATCTTCGTGAGATTCTTTTTATCCTTGATGAAGTTAGTGATGAAAAGGCTTCTGCTCATGAATGTGCAAATATTACATTTAATCCAATGTTTAGTGATTTTGAGACAATTAGGGATTACTGCACATTGTTTTTAAATAATAGCATTTCAATTGATTATAAGAATGATTTAAAGCTTTTCGCTTTTTTACTTCCAATGGAATATCTCTTTGAAGATTTTGTATTTGGCTTTATAAATAAGGAATTAATTGACTTTCAAGTGAAATCTCAAAGCAGTTCAATACACTTGGACGAAGGAAAAATTTTTGGATTAAAACCTGATTTATGTATTTCATCGTCTTCAAAGGATTTTATTGCAGACACGAAATATAAGATAACCTATTCTGATAGTAATGACCCTAAAAAGGGTATTACTCAAAGTGATTTATATCAAATGATTTCTTATGCAATAAGATTTAATATTCAAGATGTTGTATTGCTTTATCCCAATACTTTAAAAACAAAAACCAATGGAAATACCGAATTGAGGATTGTTGATAAATTGGCTTTAGAAAAACAGATTAATATTTCATCGTATCAATTGCCAATAATTAATTTTGAACTATTTGATAATGAAGTGGATTTTAGAAACATTGAGCTTTCTAAACTGTTTGGAAACCTTAGTGCTGATTTAAAAGAAAAACTGAATGATATCTTTAATACCACCCCTTCATAACCAAGTACATTGTCTGGTCATTTAAAAGTGGGTTGATTACAAACTTTTTGGTTAGCCTTTGGCTGTGAGTTGATTTACACAGGCTTACCAATGTGTTTGTAATAAGGATGAAATTTTACTAACATGACATTCTTCTTAAGTTCAGACGCATGTTCATAAAGCTACTATTTTGTTGAAAAAACAATTTTTAATAAAAATGTATTATGCATATATTTGACAAATAACGTCAAGACAAAAATATGTCAAAATTGATAGGTGACAAGTTAAAGCTACTCAGGGAAGCAAAAAAAATGCCACAGAGGCAAATTGCTGCTGCATTGGAAATTGATACAGCGACATATTGCAAAATAGAGAAAGGCGACAGACGAGCAAAACGAGAACAAGTCATTTCACTTGCAGAGTTGTTGAGCATTGATAAGAAAGAGCTGCTTAGACTGTGGTCAGCAGACAAAGTTTATGAAATAATTGCAGATGAAGATGATGCTTCACAAATTTTAAACGTAGTTGCCGAAAATATTATGGCTTACAAACAAAAAACAATCAAAATATGAAACCATTAGTCAAATACAGAGGAGGCAAATCAAAAGAAATACATCATATCATAAACCATATCCCCAAATTTGAGGGAAGATATATTGAACCTTTTTTTGGTGGTGGTGCTTTGTATTTTCACTTGGAACCGAAAAAAGCCATTATCAACGATATTAATTCTAAACTAATGGATTTTTATAAAGGTGTAAAAGGTGATTTCGATAATTTAAGAGTCGAACTCAATGAAATTGGGAAAATTTATAAAACAAATAGACAGAAGTTTGAAGAACTAAAACAAAAAGATCCTAAAAAAAGAGTGCATGACGATAATGAAACACTTTATTATGAAATAAGGAAAATGTTTAATGACCTTTCCGAAAAAAAATACTCAGAAGCTCTTTTATATTTTTTCATAAACAAAACTGCGTATTCAGGAATGATTCGTTATAATTCTAAAGGTGAATTTAATGTGCCATATGGACGATATGCAAATCTCAATACGACACTTGTTACCGACTCTCACAATAGATTACTCTCAAACACAGAAATATACAATCTCGACTATAAGTGTATTTTTGATATGGCAGAAGAAGATGATTTTATATTTTTAGACCCGCCTTACGATTGTGTGTTTTCCGATTACGGAAATGCAGAACATAAAGATGGATTTACTGAAATAAATCATAACGAATTAGCTGAAAATTTTCGCAATCTGAGATGCAAAGCCTTAATGGTTATAGGCAGAACGCCATTAACTGAGAAACTATATAGTGACATGATTGTAGATGAATACGGAAAATCCTATGCTGTAAATATTAGGAACAGATTCAAATCCGCTGCAAAACATATTTTAATTTCAAATTACGGGAATGAAAGAGAAAAACGACTCCCTGAATTTTCGTTTCAAGAAGAATTAGTAATATAATTTCGTATGGCAAGAATTGACAGTAAAGTAATATTTGTAACAACTTCTCCAAGAACTCCAGCTAAAATGATACCTGAAATTGAGTTGCTAAATACTCATTTTGCAGGTCAAAAATGGAATACCGACACACAGCGGGCTTTTATGGAAATGTTGAAAGAAGAAAACTTCTTTAATGGTGAAGGGGCAAAAGACCCTGCATTTAGTGCAAGGGATAGAATAAATCGAGCGCCAAAAGCTCTTGGTTTTGTTTCCCTTTCACCTACAATAAACTTAACACCTGCAGGAGTAGAGTTAGTTACATCCAAAAGGAAAGAAGAAATATTTTTAAGGCAGTTAATCAAATTTCAAGTCCCTTCACCGTTTCATAAACCAACAGACAAAGCGGCTGATTTTTGGGTAAAGCCCTATCTTGAACTCTTCCGATTAATACGTCATTTCGGATCTTTAAAATTTGATGAATTAAGGTTGTTTGGACTTCAGTTGACAGATTACCGCCATTTCGATATTATTGTTTCCAAAATTGACCAGTTCAGAATTGAAAAAGCCAAAAATAAAGGAAATTATAAAAAATTCTACAAAGCTTATTTAGACTCTGAACTGCAACAAATCTTTGCTGACCGAATTCAATCAGGCGAAACGAAAACAAGGGAAACAAAAGATGCTTCCATTTCATTTTTTTTAAAAACTCAAGCATCTAACCTTAGGGATTATGCTGATGCTTGTGTTCGGTATTTGAGAGCAACGGAATTAGTAAACATTTCACATATTGGCAAATCAATATCTATCGTCACAGAAAAGAGTGAAGATGTTGATTATATCTTAGAACATACAGACAGAGAACCTTGCTTTGTGGATAACGAGCAAAGTTATATCGAGTATTTAGGTAATGCTGAACTGCCAACGCTACTGACCGATAATAGAGATTTACTTGTCAAAAAAATTCAAATAGAATTTCCTAATATCAATATTGACGATTCAATCAGCTTAATAGCACTTAAGAATATTTTAGCGAACGAATTAGAAAGCAGAAAAGAGCAAATCATTACGGACCAAGTTGTAGCTATAAAAGACTATCGATTATTTGAAGACATTAACACAACTTTTGAGCAAATACTTGACAATTCTTTATATGACACGCCATTAATGTTGGAGTGGAACACTTGGCGTGCAATGACAATGTTGGACGGTGGTAACATCAAAGCAAATTTAAAGTTTGACGACTTTGGAAATCCAATGTCAACAGCGCAGGGGAATATGGCTGATATCGTTTGTGATTATGACGATTTTGGATTAACTGTTGAAGTTACAATGCAAGGTGGGCAAAGACAATATGAGACAGAAGGTGAGCCTGTTACACGTCATCTTGCTAAAGTTAAAAGAGAAACTAATAAACCAGCATACTGTTTGTTCATTGCACCAAATATAAATGAGGCTTGTATCGCTCATTTTTACGCATTACACAAGATGAACATTAGTTATTATGGAGGAATTTCGACAATTATTCCACTACCTTTAAATGTATTTATAAAAATGGTTGAAGATTCACGCAACGCAAGTTATGTTCCTGAACCAAGACATATTCAGCATTTTTTTGAACATTCAAATCAATTAGCAAACACTACGAATAATGAAATTGATTGGTATAATGGAATTACCCAGAAAGCTTTGAATTGGCTGACTGAATAAAAAAAGCAAAATTTAAACTTTTTGCGGCTTTGCCGCAAAGTGTTTAAATGTGCGTTGGCAAAATCACAAATGCAGCCGCCAGGCTGCAAAGCGCGTTGGAATACTAATTTTTTACTTATCATTACAACCGAACCAATCCTGAAAAACACATTATCAAACCGATATGAATTAGAAGATACTTTAATTGTCATAATGAGATACAGTTTCCAACTTACAAAAGTTGTCAAACCAAAAAGAAAGTTTCCAAATTTGCAAACTTATTAAAATGAAATGAAGTTGTCAGATTTTTTTCAGCGCCTTACTTATAACGGTCCTTGGGTAAGCTAAGACTGGGATTTTCGCCCTGTTTCAATATCACCCGATAATAAAAGTTGAAGATAGCACAAAGATTGCAAACCACAAAAATCCAGTTTTAGTTTGACCCGATGTTATATGCCGTTAATATATTTTGTATTCAACAATCACGGTCTTATTTGCATACATCGTTCCACTGTTTATTCTAATTTTACTCTTGTCCGCACCTAATTCCTTTATTTCAAAATTAGCTGTACGATCATACTCGTAAACAGAATTGTCTTGAACAGATGGCAAATTCATATTTCCAATTCTTATTATTTCTTTTTCTGATTCTTTCATTTTTAATAACAACTGATCAGCAATATTATTTGCATTTTCAAGCGCCTTTTGATAAGCAACATTATTCAAACTGTCCATATTACTATGTGAGTAGGATAAGTTTCCAACACTTATATTCTCATTCAATAAAAGGTCTGTATATAATTCTTCTAAAATCTTTAAGTCTCGAATTGTCAACTGCGTGGTCATTGATGATTTATATCCAACAAAAATACTTGAATTATTTATCCACCTATATTCTTTAGATTGGTTAATTGAAGTAGTCAAGATGTCTTCTTGCTTTATCCCAATGTCAAGAACGGATTTATTAAGTTTCTCTGATTTGTTAATAAGGCATTCTTTTGCAATCTTAATGTTCTTATTTATACACTCAAGGTGAATAATTATCATAGCTTCATCAGGTTGCACAGATACTTCTCCATTTGATTTAATAAGCATTGTTTTAATTCTGCTTTTCTCAACAGGTTTATTTCCTGAATTACAAGACTGAAATATCAATGCGATGATTAAATAAAAAATTCCAATTGTTTTTTTCATTTTCGTTCGTTTTAATGGCATATAACGGTCCCGCAATACTAAATCGTGCGGGTTTTCGCCTTGTTTCATTGTCCCCCCATTAGTATTGCATTTATATTAATTTCAATTACTAAAGATAAAAATGATTA
>JBHOSR010000112.1:0-6131 GCA_042584405.1 Bacteroidota bacterium | reverse complement strand
AACTTTTTGAAATAACTAACTTTTACAACAAAAATTCATGAGGTAATAAACTATTTCTTAAATATTATCTTTTAATAAAAAAAGCCTCAATCTAAAAAGATTGAGGCTTAAATAAAGTTGGCGGCGACCTACTCTCCCACAATTGCAGTACCATCGGCGCTAACGGGCTTAACTTCTCTGTTCGAAATGGGAAGAGGTGGAACCCCGTTGCAATAGCCACCTTAAGATCATTGATATCTTAAAATAACATGTCGTTAAAGAAAATTTAGAAAACAACCAAAAGAAGCATTCGGGTAATTAGTATTGCTCAGCTTTGACATTACTGCCTTTACACTTGCAACCTATCAACGTCGTAGTCTACAACGACCCTTAAAGGAAATCTCATCTTGAGGAAAGCTTCGCGCTTAGATGCTTTCAGCGCTTATCTCTTCCAAACATGGCTACTCTGCAATGCAGCTGGCGCCACAACAGATACACCAGAGGTTTGTCCGCTTCGGTCCTCTCGTACTAGAAGCAGGGCCTCTCAAATTTCCAACGCCCACAACAGATAGGGACCGAACTGTCTCACGACGTTCTGAACCCAGCTCGCGTGCCACTTTAATGGGCGAACAGCCCAACCCTTGGGACCTTCTCCAGCCCCAGGATGTGACGAGCCGACATCGAGGTGCCAAACCGCTCCGTCGATATGAGCTCTTGGGAGCGATAAGCCTGTTATCCCCGGAGTACCTTTTATCCTTTGAGCGATGGCCCTTCCATGCGGAACCACCGGATCACTATGCTCTAGTTTCCTACCTGATCGACTTGTCTGTCTCACAGTCAAGCACCCTTGTGCCATTGCACTCTGCGCATGGTTACCAATCATGCTGAGGGTACCTTTAGAAGCCTCCGTTACACTTTTGGAGGCGACCACCCCAGTCAAACTACCCACCAAACACTGTCCTCTTTTACAAGTTAGGTCCCAGGCAAATGAAGGCTGGTATTTCAAGGTTGACTCCATGACTCCTGGCGAAGCCACTTCATAGTCTCCCAGCTATCCTACACATCACTTACCCAAAATCAATGTTAAGCTGTAGTAAAGGTTCACGGGGTCTTTCCGTCCCGTTGCGGGTATCCGGCATCTTCACCGGAACTACAATTTCACCGAGCTCATGGCTGAGACAGTGCCCAGATCGTTACACCATTCGTGCAGGTCGGAACTTACCCGACAAGGAATTTCGCTACCTTAGGACCGTTATAGTTACGGCCGCCGTTTACTGGGGCTTCAATTCAGAGCTTCTTCCCTAAGGAATAACTCCCCCTCTTAACCTTCCAGCACCGGGCAGGTGTCAGGCCTTATACATCATCTTTCGATTTGGCAAAGCCCTGTGTTTTTGATAAACAGTCGCCTGGGCCTATTCACTGCGGCCTGCCGAAGCAGGCGTCCTTTCTCCCGAAGTTACAGGACCATTTTGCCGAGTTCCTTAGCCATGATTCACTCGAGCACCTTAGGATTCTCTCCTTGACTACCTGTGTCGGTTTGCGGTACGGGTAGCAAATATCTGAAGCTTAGAAGATTTTCTAGGAAACCGGTTTAGGGACATTATCCGCTCGTCCGAAGACTCACGGTACTATCAAGTTCAGCATTCTCAAGCTATTAACCCGAAAATAAACCTACACTCTTCAACGTACTATTCCGTCAGTACGCAGTCCTTTCACTTTTTCGTCTCTCCATCGCAATATTTGCTAGTACAGGAATTTTGACCTGTTATCCATCGACTACCCCTTTCGGGTTCGCCTTAGGTCCCGACTAACCCTGATCCGATTAGCGTTGATCAGGAAACCTTAGTCTATCGGTGAGCAGGTTTCTCACCTGCTTTATCGTTACTTATGCCTACATTTTCTTTTCTAATCGCTCCACAATACCTTACGATACTGCTTCGGCGCAATTAGAATGCTCCCCTACCAATATTTCTATTCCATAGCTTCGGTAGTATACTTATGCCCGATTATCATCCACGCACGATCGCTCGACTAGTGAGCTGTTACGCACTCTTTAAATGAATGGCTGCTTCCAAGCCAACATCCTAGCTGTCAAAGCAATCACACTTCGTTAGAACAACTTAGCATACATTTGGGGACCTTAGCTGATGGTCTGGGTTCTTTCCCTCTCGGCCATGGACCTTAGCACCCATGGCCTCACTCCCGAGGAACATGTCATAGCATTCGGAGTTTATCAAGGGTTGATAGGCGGCGAAGCCCTCTAGCCTTATCAGTAGCTCTACCTCTATGACACTCTTACTCGAGGCTGCACCTAAATGCATTTCGGGGAGTACGAGCTATCTCTCAGTTTGATTGGCCTTTCACCCCCACCCACAGCTCATCCAAACACTTTTCAACGTGTACTGGTTCGGTCCTCCACGACGTTTTACCGTCGCTTCAACCTGGCCATGGGTAGATCACCAAGTTTCGCGTCTACCCCCTCTAACTAGACGCCCTATTAAGACTTGCTTTCGCTTCGGCTACGGACCTGAAGTCCTTAACCTTGCTAGAGAGGAGTAACTCGTAGGCTCATTATGCAAAAGGCACGCCGTCACACATTAAATGTGCTCCGACCGCTTGTAAGCGTATGGTTTCAGGTACTATTTCACTCCCTTGTTCAGGGTGCTTTTCACCTTTCCCTCACGGTACTAGTTCACTATCGGTCTCTCAGGAGTATTTAGCCTTACCGGATGGTCCCGGCAGATTCAGACAGGATTTCACGTGTCCCGCCCTACTCAGGATACTACTAAATCTTTAACAAATTACGTGTACAGGATTATCACCTTCTTTGATTTAACTTTCCAGAAAATTCCACTTCTTTGTTAAAAATTACATCGTAGTCCTACAACCCCTACATTGCCAAAACAATATAGGTTTGGGCTAATCCCCGTTCGATCGCCACTACTAGGGGAATCATTATTATTTTCTTTTCCTCCGGGTACTTAGATGTTTCAGTTCTCCGGGTTAGCTTTCCTTACGGAATGACATACCTTCAGTATGCCGGGTTGCCCCATTCGGAAATTCACGGATCAACGGTTATTTGCACCTCTCCATGACTTATCGCAGCTTGTCACGTCCTTCTTCGCCTCTGAGAGCCTAGGCATCCACCATACGCCCTTAATTACTTCTTTCTATCGTATGCTCGTACATACAATATCATTTTCTAAATTTTCTCTATTAACAACATGTCAAAGAACTTTGTCCCTCTTTCTGTAAATACCAAAAAGGAAATGTGGAGAATAAGGGAGTCGAACCCTTGACCTCCTGCGTGCAAGGCAGGCGCTCTAGCCAACTGAGCTAATTCCCCGGAAACTAATAATAGTAGTCCCGCGCAGAGTTGAACTGCGGACCTCTACATTATCAGTGTAGCGCTCTAACCAACTGAGCTACGGGACTATATATTAAAATATAGCTTATTTGCTCCGGGTTAAAATAATTGAGATAAAAGCAAGGAATACAATTATAACCAAAACTTGTAATCAAAGCTCCAGAAAGGAGGTGTTCCAGCCACACCTTCCGGTACGGCTACCTTGTTACGACTTAGCCCCAGTTACTAGTTTTACCTTAGGCCGCTCCTTACGGTTACGGACTTCAGGTACCCCCAGCTTCCATGGCTTGACGGGCGGTGTGTACAAGGCCCGGGAACGTATTCACCGCGCCGTGGCTGATGCGCGATTACTAGCGAATCCAACTTCACGAAGTCGAGTTGCAGACTTCGATCCGAACTGTGATCGGCTTTTGAGATTAGCGCCTTGTCACCAAGTGGCTGCTCTTTGTACCGACCATTGTAACACGTGTGTAGCCCTGGATATAAGGGCCGTGCTGATTTGACGTCATCCCCACCTTCCTCACGGTTTACACCGGCAGTCTTGTTAGAGTCCCCAGCTTGACCTGATGGCAACTAACAATAGGGGTTGCGCTCGTTATGGGACTTAACCCGACACCTCACGGCACGAGCTGACGACAACCATGCAGCACCTTGTAAGTAGTCCCGAAGGAAAAGAGAGTTTCCCCTCTATGCAACCTACATTTAAACCCAGGTAAGGTTCCTCGCGTATCATCGAATTAAACCACATGTTCCTCCGCTTGTGCGGGCCCCCGTCAATTCCTTTGAGTTTCATCGTTGCCGACGTACTCCCCAGGTGGATCACTTAATGCTTTCGCTCAGTCGCTTACAATATATCGCAAACAACGAGTGATCATCGTTTACAGCGTGGACTACCAGGGTATCTAATCCTGTTCGCTCCCCACGCTTTCGTGCATCAGCGTCAATCATAGTTTAGCAAGCTGCCTTCGCAATCGGTGTTCTGTGTAATATCTAAGCATTTCACCGCTACATTACACATTCCGCCTACCTCAACTACATTCAAGAATAACAGTATCAATGGCAGTTCTACGGTTGAGCCGCAGGATTTCACCACTGACTTATTATTCCGCCTACGCACCCTTTAAACCCAATAAATCCGGATAACGCTTGCACCCTCCGTATTACCGCGGCTGCTGGCACGGAGTTAGCCGGTGCTTATTCCTACAGTACCGGCAACTACTTACACGTAAGTAGGTTTCTTCCTGTAGAAAAGCAGTTTACAATTCATAGAACATTCATCCTGCACGCGGCATGGCTGGTTCAGTCTTTCGACCATTGACCAATATTCCTCACTGCTGCCTCCCGTAGGAGTCTGGTCCGTGTCTCAGTACCAGTGTGGGGGACAATCCTCTCAGAACCCCTAGACATCGATGTCTTGGTGAGCCGTTACCTCACCAACAAACTAATGTCACGCATGCCCATCTTTAACCGCCGGAGCTTTAATATTAATACCATGCGATATTAATATATTATGGAGTATTAATCCCGATTTCTCGGGGCTATCTTCCTGTTAAAGGTAGGTTGCATACGCGTTACTCACCCGTGCGCCGGTCGTCAGCATAGAAAGCAAGCTTTCTATCTGTTACCCCTCGACTTGCATGTGTTAGGCCTGCCGCTAGCGTTCATCCTGAGCCAGGATCAAACTCTTCGTTGTATTAAAAAGAAATCGTTTAATGTCTGTGCTCTTGATTACTTAGTTTATACCTGGTTATAATTAACAAGTATTCCTTACTTTAGCTTTTATCTCAATATATCAAAGAACTTCTTTTTTATCCCAATCTTTCAACACTAAAAATCATCCCCTCGTTTTGGGATTGCAAAGATATAAAATATTCCGCTTTTTCAAACAAAAAAATCCAACCTTTTTCCCTACTTACCAATAAATTTTTCTTGATTTTATCTCTCCTCTGAAAGCGGCTGCAAATATAAAAACTTTAAATCCTATTTTCCAAATCTTTTTTAAAAAATCCGAAAAAATATTCCCAGCATTTCTTATCACCTATCTATTAGAACTTATCCCCAATTCGGGAGTGCAAATATAAAAACGTTTTTTGAATTTTCAATGCTTTTTTAAGATTTTTTTTAAATTCTCTTAACGTATTATTTATCAGTACAATATTTTAATCATAAAATGTCCAGGCGAGTCCAAACTTTAATATTGGTTCAGGAGAAGGATAATAAGGACCAGTAAAATAATAATGTTCGTTAATTGCACTATTTAAATAATTATACTTTACATAAAATCGTGCTCTCTTTATTGTTACGTTTATAAACACATCAAAACAATGATAATTTTCTTGCTGGTGATCATATTGTCTATAAAAAAGCCCTGATGAAGGCATATATCCATCAGCCATGTAGCTACTTGTATAACGATAATCTATACCTACCTGCCATAACAACTTTCCACCTGTAGCATTAAAATGAGAAAGTCTTTCGTAATATAATGATTGATATAAATTATATTTTGGAAGATTAAGAATGCTATCGTTAGTACTTTCTTGATACACAAACCTTGTTATAGAATTAACGGGGCCAAGTTTTAATCTTTTATACAATTCTGCTGATAAAATATTTATCTGTCCTTGATGCTGATTAACGTAGGCCGTGGTATCAAGATATATGTGATTTGATATTTGTCCATATTGTACTTTAGCTCTAAATTTATATTTAGCACTTCGAATCGCAAAACCTGCATCCCACTCTTCAATTCTTCTTAGATAACTATTTTCCCATTTAAAATTAT
>JBHOSR010000111.1:0-6167 GCA_042584405.1 Bacteroidota bacterium | reverse complement strand
AAAATGAGAGGATTTCCGTCTGAAGCGAATCTAAGTTTCGGTCGGCAATATTCTGAATAGTTAAATTATAATAGGTTTCATTTATTAAATCAGAGCCAAATTGCAACTGTACTTTTGTTGAATCGCCAGCAATAACTTCAGCTAAAACTGGATTACCGGCACCATTGTCCAATAAATAATTTGTTGGATCTTCGGCACTTAAAGTATCTGTATTTCTAGAAAACTGAACCTGAATTTCATTGGCAGAAATTACCTCAACTCCTAGAGGCTTAATATACTCATACATGAAGTTTATGGATGTATCATTTATGGCATTTCCATTTAAATCCTCAATGTTTTGAATATTTAATTCGTATAACTGATTATCAATGAACTTTTGATTAAAAGACAATTCAGTAAAACTGAATAAACTATCTATACTAACCGAATCAGGATTTCCAATACCTCCATCTACAATGTAATTTAATGGATTCACTGCAATTGCAGAATCTACTTTTTCGTTAAATTCGATCTTTAGGTTTTTATAGGATAATACATATACTGAATCGACGAGAGGAGAAATATCATCCACAATTTCTGGTCCTACATAAATATCATCTATCCATAAAAGCCTGTCAGCACTTGATGTATAATCGTAATAAACACCAAAATAATCAGCTGTTGTATATGTAATGTCGTTGCCCGTTCCAATGCTTGTTAGGCTATTAAAGTCCCCTGATGTATTATACAAAACTTCCCAATCTCCTGTTAAAGATCGTACAACCTCCAATGCAACAATATCACTAGGGTCTGTGCTAAGATCCCAGTTTAAACTTGTAGTAATTATAGGAGTAGCTACACCTGAAGATATTCGTAGAAATTTGAGTACATCATCTGATCCTGTGAAATTAACACCAACAGCATATCCATTTATTGTTCCTCCAGGAATCATTTGACTGGCTTCAACATCACTGACTAAAAAAACACTCCAGTTATTTCCGTCTGAAGGATTATAATCATATTTAATTTTAAATCTCCATGTTGTACTCTGCGTTGTTAAGTCTAAGGAAGAAAGCGATACTGAAATCTGGTCTTTTACAGCAGCAGTTGTATCAAAAATATGGTGTAACGAATACGATCCTGCTAATGGAGAGATGTCAGAAGCTGCCCAACGACCCACCGTACTTTCTATCCAGTTGGACATATCTGCATCTTCAAAATCATCGGTAAATTGTGCAAAACTTAATGCAGGGGAGAGTAAAAACAGAATAATTAATCTTTTCAGCATAATTGTTTCGATTAAATATTTAATTTTGAAAGATACAAAAAATGATGCTGAGAATATTTAATAATAATTAAGAAATGAAAATTGCAGTAGTTGGTGCAACCGGATTGGTAGGAACAGTTATGTTAAAATCGCTAGTAGAGCGCAAATTCCCTTTTACTGAAGTTTATGCAGTAGCTTCTGAAAAATCCATTGGTAAAAAAATTGATTTTAATAACTCTAAACTTGAAGTTATTGGAATAAAACAGGCTATTTCATTAAAACCCGACATTGCATTATTTTCAGCTGGCGGTTCAACTTCATTGCAGTGGGCTCCTGAATTTGCCAAAGTTGGAACTACAGTAATTGATAATTCATCGGCATGGAGAATGCATGAAGATATTAAATTAGTTGTACCTGAGGTAAATGCATCAATACTAACAAAGGACAATAAGATAATTGCTAATCCGAATTGCTCGACCATACAGATGGTAGTTGCTCTGGCTCCATTGCATAAAAAATACAAAATTAAACGCGTTGTTGTTTCAACATACCAATCGGTGACCGGAACAGGAGTTAAGGCTGTTGAACAATTAAAAAACGAACGAAAAGGAATTCAAGGAGAAATGGCTTATCCTCATCCTATTGATTTAAACTGTATTCCTCATGGAGGTAGTTTTGAAGAAAACGGATATACAACTGAAGAAACGAAACTTTTAAATGAGACTCGCAAAATTTTAAACGATAATTCTATTCAAGTCACTGCCACAGTAGTTCGAATTCCGGTTTATGGTGGCCATTCAGAAGCTATTAATATTGAATTTGAAAATGATTTTGATTTGAATGAAGTGAAAAAACTATTGTCTGAATTTCCAGGAATAACAATCCAAGACGATCCAAAAAATAACATTTATCCAATGCCAGCAACTGCTGAAGGTAAAGATGATGTTTTTATTGGAAGAATTCGAAGAGATTTATCACAAGCTAAAAGCCTGGATTTTTGGGTAGTTTCAGACAACCTTCGAAAGGGTGCTGCAACCAATGCAATTCAGATTGCGGAATATCTTGTTAAGTGTAATTTAGTATAAGAAATCGTTGTACGGATAACGTATGGCATGTATTTCCTTTACCTTATCGTAAATTAATTGTTTAAATTCTTCTATATTCTTTTTGTGTTTGGCCGAAATAAAAATACAATGTTCATTGTTTTTGGCCATCCAGGTTCTTTTCAATTCTTCTAAAGTATAATTTGCCTTAGTTTTTTCGGTTAAATCGTCCTCATCTTTTTTATCGTAGGTATAAGCATCAATCTTATTAAATACGATGTATGATTCTGTTTCTGCTGTTCCTATTTCCTTTAATGTCTCCTGTACTATTCTGATTTGATCTTCGAAACTGGGGTGAGAAATATCTACTACATGCAATAATATATCCGATTCTCTAACTTCATCCAATGTAGATTTAAACGACTCGACCAAACTATGTGGAAGCTTACGAATGAATCCTACTGTATCAGACAACAAAAAAGGAAGATTATCAATTACAACCTTTCTTACGGTAGTGTCGAGTGTGGCAAAAAGTTTATTTTCTGCAAAAACTTCCGATTTACTTAACATATTCATGATGGTTGATTTGCCAACATTAGTATAACCCACCAATGCAACTCGAACCATCTTACCTCGGTTTTTCCGCTGTGTTGCTTTTTGTTTATCAATTTTTTTAAGTTGCTCTTTTAATCGGGCAATCTTATCGCGAATAATTCGACGGTCGGTTTCTATTTCTGTTTCACCAGGACCACGTAAACCAATACCCCCACGCTGACGTTCCAGGTGAGTCCACATACCAGCTAAGCGTGGTAAAAGATATTCATATTGTGCCAGTTCAACTTGTGTTTTTGCATGAGCTGTTTGTGCACGTTTAGCAAAAATATCTAATATCAAATTTGTTCTATCCAACAACTTACACTGCAGAACCTTTTCGATATTTCGATGTTGCGTTGGAGAAAGATCATCATCGAAAATTACAACATCAACTTCATGATCTTTTACATAATATTCAATTTCGGCCAATTTCCCTTCTCCAATAAGTGTTCGGGAATTTGGAATATTTACTTTTTGTGTAAACAGTTTAATAGGAATCGCACCCGCTGTTTCTGTAAGAAAAGACAGTTCGTCGAGATATTCCTGTACTTGTTTAGAATCTTGTTCTTGATTTATTACTCCAACCAACACCGCATACTCAGGCTTTGGAGATGTATCAATAAGTTTGGGCATTTACTAGTTTATCATTTAAAATTGTGAATGCAAAGGTAATAAATTTGTATTTCGCTCATAACGAATTTTATAAAATAAAAAAGCCGGTCGAGACCAGCTTTAATTAACTTAAACTTTTAATTATTGTAATTCAAATGTTATTGCCATTGAATATCTTACTTTTACAAACCTTCCTTCTTGCATTCCAGGTTCCCACTTTGGTGAACTTTTAATTGCTTCGATTACCGCACTGTCAATTAAAGGATCAACACCACGTAAGATTTCAACATTTATTACTGATCCATCTTTATCAATTACAAATGACACAAAAACTTTACCTGATATTCCTAGTTCTCTTGCTTGCTCAGGGAATTTAATAACTTCAGCTATGAAATTTCTGAAATATGCCGCTTCTTGTTCTCTGAAAGTTGGCATAAACTGAGCATTTGTATACTCCTTTTCATCAACCACTTCCTCTCTTCTGCCAAACTTTATAGGAGGAGTATCCCATTCATCTTCCAAGTCTAAGAAAGAAGGTTCATCTTCGATTTCTACGTCATTTTTTTCAATGATAAACGTTTCACTTGGAAGTTCAGGTTTTATTTCCTTTTTATCAGGTTCAGGTCTGGTAACAGGAGGTAGGTCTTCTATATCAGTCCAACTAATTCCATTATCAGATAATTTCTCCAACTTTACTGCAGATTTCCATTCAAATGCAAAGAGAATGGCGGAGAGGGTAATGATAATTCCTATTTGAAAAAAAATCGTTCGATAATTTTCCAAATTTGCTCGTTTTGATTTTTTTGGTTTCATAGTACTGTGGTTTTAGAGGCCTGCCTGTCGGCAGACAGGTTAAACATTTTCTTCCCCACAAATTTTCGCTAAACAGCCAGCTTTAATAAAGTATACGAAATAGGTTTTTAGTAGTTGGTGCATTTAACTTTATTTAACGAAAATCATCTTGCCTGTCAGGCAGGCAGGTTTCCCTCCCTTATCTGTAGTATTAACGCTGCTTTAAGTCAGCTTATTTTTAAAGCGATTACTATTTAACATTATTTAACCTTCAGTTGCTTAAATACAAAAACATCCGAAGGTTACTTCGGATGTTTTAAATAATTAGGTTTTTATATTTCTATTCAATTGCCAATTTAATTTTTTCAGCAATTTCTTTGAATTCATCCTCGCTTAATTTCAGTTTTGGGCTTGAAAAACAAGCGTCTGATTCTTTGTTCAACGGAATTAAATGAATGTGTGCATGCGGTACTTCTAATCCTAAAACTACAACTCCCACACGTTTACATTCAATTGTTTTATCAATCGCTTTTGCAATTTTTTTTGAAAATGCTGTTAATCCTTTTAAAGTTTCATCATCTAAATCGAATAAATAGTCGATTTCTTTTTTGGGAATAACTAAAGTATGACCTTTTGCCAATGGAAAAATATCTAAAAAAGCATAATAGTTTTCGTCCTCGGCAATTTTATACGAAGGAATTTCTCCATTAATAATTTTTGTAAATATTGAAGCCATAATTTATTTAGATTACAATGAAATTTCAATGATTTCAAATTCCATCTTCCCTGAAGGAACCTGTACTTCAACCACGTCGCCTACTTTTTTGCCTAACAAGCCTTTTGCAATAGGTGTATTAACCGACATTCTACCTTCCTTCAAATTTGCTTCGCTATCTGAAACTAAAGTGTACACCATGGTTGCATTATTATTTTTGTTTTTAATTTTAACTTTATTTAAAATCTGAACGGTGGAAGTATTTAATTTCGACTGATCTAATATTCTGGAATTAGCTATTGTATCTTTTAATTTGTTAATTTTCAATTCCAACATTCCTTGTGCTTCTTTTGCTGCATCATACTCCGCATTCTCAGATAAATCACCTTTATCCCTTGCATCAGCAATTTGCTGTGAAATCATTGGTCGTTCAATAGTCTCTAATTGTTCTAATTCCTTCTTTAATCTTTCTAACCCTTGTTCTGTAACGTAAGAAACTTTTGTCATTTTTTAATTTTTTAAAATTTGTGCTTATAGCATCTATTAATAAATAAAGAAGAATTCCAAACCATTCGGAACTCTTCTTGTGCCTACAAATTTATATAAAAAAATTATAAACACACAACTTTAATGAATTGAAATTACCTTAACTTGTTGTTTATTAATAAAAAAGCGTTAATATTCCTTTCTATTTATTATTTCGGAGTAAATTACTGCATCCTGAATATTAAAATCCTCTATTATAGAGCTTTCCTCTTCTTCAGTTAATTCAGTATCCTTTATTGAATCCTTAAAAATCTCGCTTGTATCTTCATATTCTATACTATAAGGAATATCTTCCTTGTCATCGAGCATTTCAGGAGGTACTGTATCCAATATTACTGGTTTTTCTTCCAATTCGGTTTCTTCTTCAATCACCAAATCTTCAACATATTCGTTATGATAATTATATTCGCTTTGATCGTTTTGTTTTGCTATTTCATTACTTGGTAAGAAAAAAAGGAAAGATGCTCGTAAGATAAATCCTGTTGGCAATAAGCCTCCTTCACAAACTAAGGAGAAACCCTTTTTAGCCAACTTAGAACAATTACTTAATGAAGAATTGGGTGTCGCAAAACAAAACGATCAAAGCGAATATAATTATCATAACGAATATGTTGAAGAT
>JBHOSR010000110.1:0-6306 GCA_042584405.1 Bacteroidota bacterium | reverse complement strand
TAATATAAATGCAATACTAATGGGGTGATAATGAAACAGGGCGGCAAACCCGCACAAAATTTAACAGCAAACCGTTAGGCAGAATATGCGGAGCGCGCAACTATGAAGGAAATTAATGAGACAAGCAATTACTAAATATTTCTATGACTTGACCAGATATAATCTTGGATTTTCAATACTCATTGGGATAGCTTTAAGACCGATAGCGGGAATTATAACATTTGGGACTTTTGGAATGCTTGTAGGACTAATTTGCTATCGATATTTTCAAAACAATCAATATTATTTTTATTATAATTTGGGAATAAATAAAACTAAACTCATATCAATAACTTGGATTATTAATTTCTCCGTGGCAACAATATTTTTATTGATAATTAGATAAATGAGCAGCCTGACGATAAATAATGTAAAAAAGGGATTTAAAAGCCAATCTGTGCTTTCTGATATATCATTTCAAAATGATAGTGGAGAAATTCTTGGAATATTTGGGAGAAACGGAAGTGGAAAATCAACCTTATTAAAAATATTGTTTGGTACGTTAAAACCAGATGCTTTAGATGCATTCATTGACTTGGAAAGGTATTTGCCATCAAAGAATGTTCAGTTAAAAAATGTAGCATATTTACCGCAAGATAATTTTCTGCCACAGGATATTAAAGTGAAAAATGTTGTACCACTATATTTTAGTAATGGCGATATTCAAGATAAGATATTTTATGACCCAAGAATTGCGAAAATTGAAAATCAGCGAATAGGGACATTGTCTCATGGAGAGAGAAGATATTTAGAAATTCTAATGATTTCCAGATTGCCTCATGGATTTATTCTACTTGACGAGCCTTTTTCAATGATTGAGCCGTTATATCAAGATGCAATAAAAGAGTTGTTATTGACCATAAAGAAAGATAAGGGAATAATTCTGACTGACCATTATTATTTTGATGTACTGCAAATTACTGATAAAAACGTGTTGATAAAGAATGGTTCTACGATACAAATTCGTGACAAAAGAGATTTGGTTGAAAATGGATATATTTCGAAACTGAAAGTATCATAAAAAGCATACTCTGCCTAACATCGGGTCATAAAACATGCGGGGGTTTGGTGGTTTTCGGGCTTTTTACTATCTTCAAATTTTATTAACGGTGGATAATGAAACGCGGCGAAAACCCGCACGGTTTCATACCCGAAGACCGTTATAGGGCATTTATTATGAGACATCAGAATTCAATAACTTAACGCAACAAATCAAAATTTCTAGATTTGTTGTATGGAATCAAAAAAGTATAAAAGATTAAGTTTTCAAGAGCGAGTCATTATTGAGACTTTGTTGGGAGAAAATAGATCCAAATCTTTTATTGCTGAAAAGCTTAATCGTTCACGATCCACAGTAACCCGAGAAGTGAATAAATGGATACAAAAGCCTGGAGAAAAGTATAAGGCTGAACTAGCCCATTGGTACGCTGAAGATGACTTTCTTAATAAGCGAAATAATGATAAAATTGGAACATTTAATCAGTTAAGGTTTTATGTGTACAAAGGCCTTTTGAAAGCTTGGTCCCCGGAGCAAATATCAGGACGTATCAAACTTGAATACCCAAATGATCCTATCATGAGTATCTCGCATGAAGCAATCTATATGCATATTTATTCGCATCCACAGGCCGGGTTAAACCGAAAATTGATAGCTCTCCTTCCCTATCATAAATCACGAAGAAGAAGCCTAAAAGGAACTAAAAAACGAAGAGTTAGAATCAAAGACCAGGTAAGTATAGATATGCGTCCAAAACACATTGAAACTCGCCAGGAAATAGGCCATTGGGAAGGTGATCTTATGATAGGTATAAAACAATCCAGTGCCATAGGAACCTTAGTAGAAAGAAAGTCTCGCTTTACATACATTGTTAAACTTAAGAATCGTCGTTCTGCTACCGTTACAAAGAAGTTTGCAAAAGAACTAAATCAACTGGACAACAAGTTCAAAAAGACGCTTACTTATGATAATGGACTGGAAATGGCACAACACAAAACCTTAACTAAACAAACAGGAATCAAAGTCTATTTTGCACATCCCTACTCCTCTTGGGAACGAGGAACCAATGAGAATACAAATGGTTTAATACGTCGTTACTTTCCTAAAAGAACAAACTTTAATGAAGTAACTGAAAGACAATTAAAAGAAGTGGAATGCAGCTTAAATAACAGGCCCAGAAAAACCCTGGGATACAAAACACCATCTGAAGTGATGGCTTTAGAATACAATTAACTCTTTTTTCTTTTTAAAAGCCTTCTAAAAAAACAAGGTTTTTTAAAAGAAAAAACTAACTTTGAATGAATGAGAAAAATTAACAATTTGTTGCGTTAGAACCTTGAATCCACAAATCACATGAAAAATTTATTCATTATTGTAATTTTACTTCTTATTACATTTTTAAATTCAATTGGACAAGTAGAAAGAAAATCTAAAACCCAAAAATACGAGCCTTTTAAAGAAAAATATACTGTACTAAAGAATGACAAAAAAGTTAAGGATGGACCATTTATATTATTCTTTGAAAATGATACATTAGTTAGTGGGTTCTATAAAAATAATAATAAAGATAGTGTTTGGACATACTATAACTCTATTGGAGAAATTGAACTTAAATATAATTTTAATGAAAACAAACTAGTATATTGGAATAAACATGCAAAAGTAGATTATGTCCGTTGGACGCAAATGAATATAGAATGGCGAAGGTATAAATGGAGTAGTTTTTTTCCTGCTGATTCTTCATTTTTAGAAAAAAAATATACTATCTATAAGAATGGAGAAGAAATGATCGTAGAATTGGATCGACCACCATTATTCAAAGAAGGTTCCTTCCAATTACAAATGGTATTATCATCAATTATAAAAAAAATGGACATTGATTGGAATTATGCTAGTCAGTGCTTAATTAGCTTTAAAATTGATGAGAAAGGCAACGCTTTAGATTACAATATTGAATTGTCATCAAACCAAGATTATGAAAAGAAATTTCTACAGTTACTAGAACAAAAATCACTGAAATGGATACCAGGTGAATTAAACGGAGAATTTGTTTCATGTAAATATAAAATTCCAATTTGCACACTTCAGGAATTAGAAGGTAATATTACTAATTTTAGTTTCCTTGTATTCAAAGAAAGGACATTTTTAAATTATATAAATTTGGTGAATTTTGGAAAAGAAAATTACAAGAGTATTTTATGGACAGAATTCCGAATTTTAAAAACGCCTAACAGCGGGTCTTAAAGCATGCGGGTTGTAATGTTGGTTTGACAATTTTGGTTATATTTGTTTCAGCGTCAACGGGTGACACTGAAACACGGCGGCAATCCCGCACAGCTTCAAACCCGCGGACCGTTATACAGCATATTGTCAGACGTTTTCAGAATTAAAAAATATACATTACCTATGAATAAATTATCCTTAATCACTTTACTTTTATTTTCAATTAATCTACACGGTCAGAATTTACCAAGTAATTTTAAAATTGGTGAAAACATAGAAGTATTTAGTAATGATAGTCTTCAATTTTATTTTAATTGCGCAGGGAATATTGTTGATAAAGATTGTGCAGATTTTATGCGAAAAGGTCGAATTGATAGCGTTTGTATAAATATTGTGAATGAGTTTAATGATTACTACATAGATGGTTCTCTTGCTTTAAAAGCTCATATGTTTAATGACTACCTTAATGGAAATGCAATTTATTATTATAAAAATGGAAAAATAAAATCAACTGGAAACTATAAAAATGATTTAAAAATTGGGGTCTGGAAATATTATTATGATAATGGACAATTAGAGAAAGTTCTAGATTATCAAAATAGTAAACCTTTAATATTGGAATATTATAGCAAAAATGGCAAACAAAAAGTGATTGAAGGAAATGGAAATTATAAAGGGTATTTTAACAGTTTCCTATCATGTAAATCTTTTGGAATTAAAGGGAAAGTTGTCAATGGAAAAATGGAAGGTAAATGGTCAATGTATTATCCATCTTTTAACAACAAAATTGGGATTGAATATTTTGAAAATGGAATTTTTGTAAAAGGTGAATCAATGAATAGAACATATTATGATAATGAAAAGATTATTATTAATGGTTATTCTGCAAACGAAAGTGTTTTTCTTCACGAAAGTCGCTCCCGTTGTTTAGGTGATCGAGTACTAAGTTTTAAGTACAAAGGAGAAGGTTTATTACATGAAAATTATTATCCTAAGTTGTTGGATTCTATCATAAAAACCAATCCCGAGAGACTTAATAATCAATGGTTAATAATTGGACTGAAAATTAGTAGTGAAATTAAAACAGAAAACATAAATGTCAAATCTTCAATTAATGACACAGTTTTAGAAAATAAAATACATTCAATTATATTTTCAATGAATAAATGGATTCCTAATCACGATTATGTAGATGCACAGAACGATTGGTATTTGCAAGACGATTGGAATGTAGATAAAATTACATTTATTGAACATTATGGTTTTAAAGAAGATTGGCTATTTTTTAGCATATTAATTAAAGACAGTCAAATAATTATTCCTGCAGAATATAAATACAGAAAACAATAATACGCTGTATAACATTGCATCATACAACATAAGGGTTTCCGATATTTTAAGTAAGTTTTTTGCAAGAAATATGCTCCGCCAAATCTTCGATTTGACTCCTTAAATAAAAATGCTAAATTTGTGTCAAATCGCATATTTGGCTCACGGCTATTTTGACAGATAAATCTTTCAAAATCCCTTACGTCGCATATGCAAAGCCCGTTACGGGTAATTGTTTTTCGTGCGAATTCAATCTTCAAATTTATCATTTATTTTGGCAATATATACCACAGATTCTCCTTTGATAATAACAGGACCAATTGTGAAAGATGCTATGAGACCCGAGAATGGCATATAATATTCCTCCAAAATATTTCCCCAATAATCTGTAGTATACCCTAACAATGTTCCTTTCTTGACATATTGTTCTTTTTCAACAAGTGGATAATATATCCCGTTATAATTACTGTTAATGTTTCTGCTTTCTGTTAGATAAACATGATGGTTATATATGATAGGCTCTCCAGGAAACATACCAATAGTCTGCATAACATTTTTAATTCCTTTTGTTGCAATTTCCACATCGCTTGACGTAACTATACCTTGACCGCCTAGTTCCGTTACAATAGTACCAATATCTCTGCGAAATGCAACTGCATCTAAACATGTAGCTTGAATTGTATCATCTATTTCGGTGTGTTTTAAGGGGAAAAGATACTTATTTCCGAATGCACGGGCTATTACTAGAGATTTTTTACTCACTTCATCATCCGTACTGCGATAAACAAAATACGAATAATAAGGGAGATTATGGCAAAATTCGCCGCTGTGCATATCAATTAAATAGTCACTTTTCGCTATAATTTCATGAGTAATTGTGTAAGCAATACGTTCCGAGATTGTTCCTTCTTTCTTGCCAGGAAAGACATGGTTAAGATTTTTGTTATCAACAGGACTAATATAAACACTTCTGCTAAAAAAGGCAGGAATGTTAGCAATATGGACTAGTATAAGTGTTCCTGATAATTCTTTGGGATCAATTTCTTTTAATATCTTCTGTAGAGCAACTACCGAAACATATTCCGTACCATGTGTCCCTGCATTGAGAGTTAATACTGGTCCTTTTTTTGCACCATTAATGATTGTTATAGGTATGAATGTATCCTTGTCATCCCCTTTTTCTACAATCAGACTTCCTGATACTTTTTCTCCACTTTTTGCTTCAATTGAACCAACAGTAAATGTTTGGCTATTTTGTGCTTTAAGTATATTTGGGGAAAAGCTTATAACAATTAAAAGAAATAGAACTTGTAGAAATCTCTTGACTCTTGGGACAAGTGTGTTAAAAGGGGCTATTAATAAGTTCATTCTAAAATCTTTGGTGGATAATTATGCAAGTTACGATTGAAAAAGTATAAAAGTCAAGCAAATAGACACTTTATAAACATACAACAACCCGTAACAATGCATCATACAACATAAGGGTTTCATGCGTTTTTGGTAAGTTTTTGCAAGAAATAAGCTCCGCCAAATCTGCGATTTGACTAATTAATAAAAAAAGTTAAATTTGTGTCTAATCGCATATATGGCTCAAAGCTATTTTGACAGATAAATCTCTCAAAATCCCTTACGTTGCATATGCTCACCGTTAGCGGTAATTTTTAATAATGCGTCATGCTAAAATAGGTTGACCTTTTTTTCACAATAAAAGACAGGTC
>JBHOSR010000109.1:0-6752 GCA_042584405.1 Bacteroidota bacterium | reverse complement strand
GTATAAATAGTAATCCATAAAAAAAGATTCCGGGACAACGCCCGGAATGACTTATAATTAGATATAAATAAAATATTATTTAGAGTATTGATCAATCACTTCACTAATACTCCTTTNGCAAACCTTGCAATGTACAGTATGACGTGTAAACATAATACAATCTAATTGTGATCTATATAATCCATATTGATTGTATTTGGCTCCTTCAAAAGCACCTATTTTATCTTTATACTGTTCTGCAGCAAAGAAAGTGTCTTGTTTGTAATGAGCTTTCATAAAGAAATCCTCCATAACAGATTCTTCAACTCTTTGAGCTCTTAATTCGCCACGTTCTTTTTGAACAGCATAAGCATGTTCATCGTATTCTTTTTTATTCCATGGTGTAGGAAGTGGAGTACCTTCTTCAACTAAATGTTTCCATTTTAGGTTATCCTTATCTAAAAGTGCAGTAACATTTACTTCATAGGGCTCAGTATCAACGTTTGGTGCTTCGTAAGCAGTTGATGAAGAATAATACTCGTCTGCTAAATCAGCTAAATGGTGACCCATTTCATGAATCATAAGGTATTCAGCAAATTTATTATCAACTGCATTTGTTGTATATAGCTTATAAATTCCACCACCACCATAAGTTTGTTCATTTATCAATATAGATGTAAACTCATAAGGCGCTGCCGATGCTACATTACGAATAGTTCTATTATCATAAGCAAGCACATATCGTTCTGAGTCAAAACTACTATAATGAGCTGACAGTGCAGTACGTTTATGTATTTCTGGGTGAGGACGAGAAATACCTGATTCTTGTGAAGGCGTTTTTACAGCCCAAATATTTATATCATTTTTACGAGATTTGTACGGTTCTGCATTTAGTAAATAACCAGTTACACGCTTTGCATCAGCAATAAATTTATCCATTTGTTCAAGTGTATAACCATCACCTAAAAGAACTAAATCCAATTTATCATTTGGATTACCACTTTTGTGAATTGCAACAACTTCTACTGTATGCTTTATATCTGTAGGATTTACTAATCGAGATGCTGGATCTATATCATAAGTCCATACAGGTTGGAATTTATTCTCTCCATCTCTTTTACTGATTCTAATTGTTACTGGTTTTACAGGCCATGGAAAACGAACTGTTTCATGGAAAGTTCCCCATTCTTTTTCAGCTTCAGGTGTTGTTTGCCATTCGCCAAAAATACTTGAAAAACCTCTTGAATAAAGTAAGGTTTTAGTTTCCTGATCAATTACTTCAAGGAAAAAATATCCGAGTTCTAATTCATCAATTAAAGTTGTTAAACTACCGTACCATTCTCCATCAGATATAATTTTATCTGCTGCAAAATGTTCAGTTTCCGAATTACCGGTATGGAAATAATCTAAACGCATGGTTTTGTTTTTGAAGAATTTCTCAAACTGAACGTTACCGTTATTTACTACAACAATATCAGCTATTACTTCTGATGGATGTTTTTCTTTTACTTGTTCATTTTGAACAGGTGTGCAAGCAAAAAGTACTACTCCTAATAAAACCGAACGAAAAATATACTTCCTGTGATAATATATAAAAGGAAAACAAATCTAAAGAAATTACGAATTACATCTAATTATAATTCTAAATGCTAATAGCTATAGGCTAATGGCTAAAAACTAAAAAAATATTATCTTAGCACTTGTTCAGAATTAAATTAGAAATTATGGATTATAACTTATCAATACTTATTGTAATGATTGCCTATATGACATTTATTGTTGCATGGGGAATTTATCAAGGGAGAAAAGTTAAAAACAGTTCAGATTTTGCAATTGCTGGTCGTAACTTACCAGGATGGGTAGCGGCACTTTCAGAGCGAGCTACAGGAGAATCATCGTGGGCTTTGTTGGGTTTACCGGGAGCAGCATATGCAACAGGTTTATTAGAAGTATGGACAGCTATTGGTTGCGTTCTTGGGATTATTTTTGCCTGGGTAGTTTTAGCCTGGCGAGATTAAGACTGAAACTCTTTTCTATTTGATCGAGGATGAGCTTTTGATAAGCAACTTTATCGTTTTTTACCATTAAAACTCCCCTATCGGCCAAATATTCATGAACTTCTTTAAACGCTAATCTGTACCGGTAAATGAAAGGATTAAACCACTGAAGAACAAGTAATAATTCAAGAAGAATGACATCGAAGGAATGTTTTTGTCGAGCATGTACGATTTCATGCATAAGTAATTCATTCGATCCGATTGAGCCATAATCATCTTTATTCATAAAAATGAAATTGAAAAATGAAAATGGTGCGCTATCGTCATTCATTAAAACTAATTTGCAATTTTTATATTTTATTGTCTCATAAGCCTTTGTTGTTTTTTTTATTTTAAATAACTGATAAATAAACCGAACGAAAAATATACTTCCTGTGATAATATATAAAAGGAAAACAAAATTGAGTTTAGAAACAGACTTTACAGTTATCTCTTCAAGCGAGTTTACTGTCGATCCGAAACTCAGATATTCGTTAAATTCAAATTGATTTTGCGAATTAACCACAATATTTGACGCTGAAAAATCTAATAATGGTAGTATTAAAGAAAAAACCAACCCAAATAACAAAAAATAACGATTGAACCTAAACCAGGTATCTCGTTTTAAAAATAATTCATAAAAAATATAAAACAGCGACACTGAGATTGTCGATTCAATAATATATGTAAAGAATGAATTCATTATTTAGATTTTTTCTTTTTTTCAATTTGATCTTCAACTTGTTTCTTTAATTGCTCGAGCTCAGTTATACTTAAATCGTTCTCACTTGTAAAAAACGATACCAGTTTACCTGCTGAGTTATTAAAAAAACTTTTTGTAATCCCTTTAAAAAAGGCTTTTGTATAGTCCTTTTTACTAACTTCAGGATAATACTCATTTGATTTTCCGTAAGTTTTAAATCCAATAAAACCTTTATTTACTAACACACGAACTACGGTTGAAATGGTTGTATATGCAGGTTTTGGATCAGGGAATTGTTCAACAATATCGGCGAGAAAACCTTTTTCAATCTCCCAGAGATATTGCATTACTTGTTCTTCAGCTTTGGTTAATTCTTTCATACGACAAACATATAACTATTTTTATAATTATACAACTATTTTAATAGTTATATTAAAATAAAAAATAATTAAAGCTCAAAATCTATAAATTAGCAATTTACAGTAAAGCGTAATTTAAAGTTGCTTCTGCATGTACATCAGTAGTATCTATTAAGGGAACATTAGTATCGCGATTTGTTATCAAAAGAGAAAGCTCTGTACATCCTAAAATTACAGCATCAACATCATTTTTATGAATAATTTTTAAAACTGCATTTTTACTATTTTGCTCAACATCGCCGACTACAAGTTCATTAAAAATGATGTTATTGATGATTTCCTGTTCTTCATTATCAGGCACAACTGCTTGAATACCTTTGGCCAATAATCCGTTTCTATAAAATTCCTCTTTCATGGTATAAACAGTACCTAAGAGTAATAATTTATTATAGTCATTTTTAATGGCATGACTTGCTGTACTATCAACTATACTTAAAAGTTTAAGTGAAGTTTTTTGGTATATCTCTGAAAATACTCTATGTGGTGTATTAGATGCTATTACTGCAAAATCGGCTCCTGCCCTTTCTAAAGAATTAATAGCATTTACAAATTCCTGAATATAATCTGATGAATCATTGTGTTTTTGAAGATCTTTAATTTTTCCAAAATCTACACTAAACATAATTATTTCAGGATAATGGTGATCTTTGTATTTTTGATAATGCTTTTCTATAATAGCCTTATAAAAAAGTGCAGATGATTGAGGGCTAACACCCCCAACAATTCCAATTCTTTTATACTGATTCATGTATTAGTTGAATTATATCCTGCGACTCATAAAGTATTTATAATATTTCTGTGACGCATCACCAAATTGTTCTATCTTTTCTTCTGACACTTTATATGTGCAGTGTTCTCCAGTAATGCCTGAAAAATAAATCTCATACTTATCTGACTTTTCATCAACCATAATTATTTTGGCTAAATTCTGATCGACTTCAGTCGCAGTAAGATTGCCATGACAAATGGGGCACAAGAAATCAACCTCTTCTCCTTCAGCAATACTAAATGAAGGATTCAATTTACTTGTATAATCTCCCAATTCAGAACTAAGTAGAATTATTCCTGGTCTTTTATCCTTTTTAGTTATTGCAGTAAAAATTATTTTATCACCAACTAATAAGTGACCATTACATTTTGGACAAATAAAATCAGTACTCATAATATTTTCCTCCAATGATTTCCTTATAAGTTACGAAAATTAGCAGCTAAAATCCAGTTTATAGTAGCAATATGTTCAAATTAATTTAAAACGAACAGTATTTATTTAGCTCCTTCTTTTATAATTCCTATTATATTAGTATTTTTCTAATCCATTTCAAAATCACTTACTCATGAAAAAAATATTACTTTTCTTAAGCATTATTTTACTTGTTGGCGGATGTGCATCGAAGCGATATACTAAAAAAGCAGTTAAATTCGAAGAAGCCGGATT
Source organism: Bacteroidota bacterium (assembly GCA_042584405.1). Classification (GTDB taxonomy): domain Bacteria; phylum Bacteroidota; class Bacteroidia; order Bacteroidales; family UBA12077; genus UBA12077. The sequence goes on along the minus strand of JBHOSR010000109.1, from coordinate 2,180 downwards.
ATATGAAGATGCTGCTGAATATTATTACCAGGCAGTAAAAAAGAAAGATTCTAATGTTGATGCCAAATTAGGATTAAGAAAAAACGGGCAATTAACTTTAGATCGAAAGCTTGCTGATTTTACTTCAGCATATAAACAATCGGATTATAAGAAAGCAGTTTATAATTATTTGGAAGCAGAAAAATACTATAATAAGGTTACTGCTGTTAAAGTTGAATTAGATTTTCCAGAATATCATAAAGAGTATTACGAAGAAGCAAAAAGTGATTATTTAAATAAAAAGTATGCAGATGGAGTTGATAAATTAAATCGAGAAGACTTTACTGCAGCTTTAGCTGTATTTCAGGAAATAAAGGGGATTGATGCAAATTATAAAGATGTAAAAGATCTGTTTATTACAGCTAAATATGAACCCATGTACCGAGATGCCAATCAGTATTTAGAAACGGGATTATACCGAAAAGCTTATTATACTTATGAAACAATAATTAAAGGAGCTGGAAATTATAAACAATCAGTTGCACTTAAAGACGAAGCTCAAGAAAAAGGTACAATTAGCATTTTAGTAACAGATTTATCGTATTCTAATTATAGATATGGTAAGGACGCAAGCAAAATTACTTCTGATTTAAGAGGGAAATTAAGTTCATTAGATAATCCATTTTTAAAAATTATAGATCCATCCTCGTTAAATGTAAACATATATGAAAATGGACAAATGAATATGCAAGCCGTTAACCTAGCCGGTATAAAAGCTGTTTTAAATGGATCTGTTACAAATATTAGAACTGTTAATGGCAAATTATATAAAAACGAAAAAAGAGGATATCTGAAGGAAGTAACCAAGGTAAAAGATGCAGAAGGTAAAGAGATAGAAAAAGTTAAATATTATAAAACAACTTACTATGAATATGAGCAAGAAACTAAAGCTAATCTTACCTTAAATTTCAAGCTTATTTCAACTGAAGATAATTCTGTTATGGTGTCAGATTTGATCAATATAAGCAATTCAGATAGAATACATTATGCGGTTTTTAGTGGAGATAAGAAAAAGCTTATTCCGGGTTACTGGAAACACAAAGATCGAACTTCTAAGGAAGATATTAAAAAAGATAATAAGTCAGATATTAATAAACTTCAAAATCTTTTAAAAGCTGATAAAAATATTAAATCTGCGGAAATATTATTGAATGAATTAATGAATCAGTCCGTAGGTAAAATGACTGAGAAAATTGATAAATATAATCCTGAAAACTAATGAGAAGGTATTTAATAATAATTATTGCTTTACTATTAAGTTCATGTGCTGCAAAAAAACAAGCAGCTGAATTTGAAGCTCAACCCGATTGGGTAAAACAAAAACCCAATATTCCAGGTTACTATATTGGTATTTCATCAGTAAAAAAGATAGGTACTTCGGCTCAGTATATTGCTAAAGCTCGCCAGGAGGCATTAACCGATTTAGCCGAAAGTGTTTCATCTAACGTGAGCTCAACCTCAGTATTACATAGTATTGAAACTGAATATGGTTTTGCAGAATCGTTCGATCAGAAAATCCAGGTAAGTACCGACGATTATTTGGAAGGTTTCGATCCTGTGGATTCTTATGAAAACGAGAGCTCTTATTGGATTTATTATAAGATTGCAAAAAGTACTTATCACGAAATGAAAGAAAAGAAAAAGCAGGAAGCTGTTGCTACTGCTTTAGCTAAATACCAATCAGGATTGCAAGAACAGAAAGTAAATAAACCCAAAGAGGCATTAGCATTTTATTTACAAGGTTTGCAAGCAATTAAACGTTATTTAAGTGAAGAAACACCAACTATTTTAAATGGTAATACCATTGATATTGGTAATGAACTATATTCTTCAGCTAGTGACATTTTAAATTCATTAGCAATAGAATCGGCTATAAACGAAATTAAAGTTAAACGTGGTGAAAGTTTTAAAAACAGTCTTGAATTTACCACGACGTATAAGGGTAAACCTGTTCAAGGAATTCCAGTTGAATTTTCGTATACAGGCGGCTATTTAAAAAAGGATCGACAAAATTCTGATATAAATGGATTCGTTCAACTGGAACCCGAAGTACTTTATTCAAGAAATACGAAGGAACAAATAACTGCAAGCATTAATTTAAAGGATCTTGCTCAAAAAGCTGTCGACGATTTATTTATTCG
>JBHOSR010000108.1:0-6908 GCA_042584405.1 Bacteroidota bacterium | reverse complement strand
CATCTATGTATGGAGTATACATTTTAACATTATTTTTTTTGGATAATTCTCTGATAATCATACTTTAATTTATTTTAATTAAATTTTTACACTAAGTTTTTTCTCAACCTTGTTGATGGTTCTTCTAAATTGATATTAGCAAGCCTATGCAACTCCGAAACCTCAATACTAATGAACCCAAACTCGCTAACAACCTTGCCTTTAATTAGATAACAGCCAGGACCACGGAATGGATACTGAGATGTAATATTGGGAAATTGAACGGTATCAATCCAGTGTCCTTCTAAATCAATAAAAACACCAAAACTCATATACTTACCGCTACCAGTACGTGTCCCTTTAATGTGTACCAGATAACCAACAATCTCAACTTGTTTATTTATCAACTTTGCAAGATTTTCAGCCAATAAGCGAGTCTGTGGCAATTCTTCAATAAGCTTAAAAGGCGAAATACTTGATGAAAAACCAATCAATTCCAATTCATCGTAAGCTGGTTCCAATGGATGCGCATATAGCTCGGGAAGACTGAATTCCTTAGGTTTTTCGTTAAATAAGGTTTTAACAGGTTTGGTTCTTTTATCCTTTTTAAGAATAAAATGTGCATCCCAAAGCAATTCCTTTTTGTTTTTCCCTGTAAAACGAAAAGCGTTTATGCGAAGCAATATGGTTAATTGTTCTAACGAAACAGCTACTCGTTTCATAAAATCACGCAAATCCTTAAAGTTTCCATTCGTATAACGTTCTATTAATATGCTTCTTATGGTTTCTGTTTCGAGATGGTCAATTAAATTCAATCCAAGATGAATTATATTGCCATGAATTACTGTTATATTGTCGCTATTGTTAATACAAGGCGCTTCAATTTGTGCTCCATGCATTCGAGCTTCGTGTACATACAATTCTTTGCGATAAAAGCCCCCACCATTGTTGATGGTAGCAACAATATATTCCAAAGGATAATGTGCCTTAAGATATAAAGCCTGATAACTCTCAACTGCATATGAAGCCGAATGTCCCTTAGAAAAGGCATAATTAGCAAAACTTTCAATTTGTGTCCAAACTCTCTGAACGATATGAAACGGATAACCTCTTTCCTTACAATTGGAAAAGAATTTATCTTTTATTTTTCCAAACTCATTGCGTTGCTTGAACTTCCACGACATTCCACGACGTAAAACATCGGCTTCTGCCAAAGTCAGTCCTGCAAAGTAATGTGCCACCTTAATTACATCTTCCTGGTAAACCATTACACCATATGTTTCTTCTAGTAAATCATATAGCTGTGGCATTTCTTTTCGGGCCACTTCTCTCCTTTCCGGATGACGATATCGCAGAATGTACTCGCGCATCATACCACTTTTGGCAACACCGGGACGAATAATTGAGCTGGCTGCTACGAGCCTTATATAATCATCGGCTTCGAGTTTTGTAAGCAACATACGCATGGCAGGCGATTCCACATAAAAACAACCAATTGTCTTACCCTTACTGAGTAGCTTCTTTACTTTTTCATCTTTCTTAAATCGTTCTAAATCATGAATATCAACCTTGTTACCTGTATTGTTTTCTACAATTTCAATAGCATCCTCTATTTTGCTTAATCCTCGTTGTCCTAATACATCAAACTTCGCAAAACCAATATCTTCGGCTTCGAGCATACTGAAATGTATGGTTGGAAAACCTTTTGGTGGCATAATTGTGGCTGTGTAGGCACTTATAGGTTTTTCAGAAATAATAATTCCACTCGAGTGAACACTTAAGTGACTTGGAAAACCATGAATTAACTTGCTGTATTTTAATACTAGTTTTCCCATTTCATCTAAATCGTTCAAATACTTGGCTTTCTGGAGTTTTTCGATTTCCTGCGATGGCAAACCAAAAACTTTTCCTATTTCGCGAATCATAGAACGATATTGAAATGTAATGTATGTTCCAACCAAAGCTGTATGATCCCAGCCATGTGTATCGAAAAGATATTTTGTAATATTATTTCGATCACGCGATGCGAAATCAATATCAAAATCGGGCGGACTGTTCCTTGCAGGATTAATGAAACGCTCAAAATATAGATCTAATTCGATTGGATCCACATCGGTAATTCGTAATAAGTAAGCAATCATACTATTGGCTCCACTCCCACGCCCAACATAGTAACAACCTCTGCTTCGAGCGTGCTGGACCATATCCCAGTTTATCAAAAAATAAGAACAAAAATTGAGTTCTTTAATAACCTTTAATTCTTTTTCTATTCGATCAAAAACTTCATCAGATGGTTCTTTATATCGATATTTCAAGCCTTTGTAGCTTTCACGAACTAAAAGTTTATAGTCTTCTTCGTGCGAACCTGTATAAGTTTGTTTATTTTTTGATATTTTAAACTCAAAATGAATAGAGCAACTATCAATTATTTGCTTTGTGTTTTCTATAATCTGAGGGTATTCCTTGAAAAGTTCTTGAATATCATGACTTTGAGGCATGATTTCATCAGGATTGGCTTCTTCTGTTTTGGGTAAGCGGCTCAATAAGATATTATTATCAATGGCACGTAACAAGCGATGAATATTGAAGTCTCGCTTATGTCTGAATGTTACTGGTTGCAAAATAACTAGCTTATCCAGATGATTTTTCCATTTAGAAAATGGAAGTTTGCTTAGTTGTGATGGTTTTATTCCTACATATTCATTTTCGTTTAGTGATTTATAATCCATATTTCCGAATGGATAAACGACGTAAACATCTGAAAATGTGGGTGCTTTCTCAGGAAAATCATTGCTAGTATGCAAATACTTTGTTAAATGCTCGTTTAACTGCTGAAATCCAGCGTTATTTTGCGCAATTCCAATATATTGTAGTTGTACTCCATTTCTAAAATCGATGCCTAAAATGGGCTTTATTTGCTCTTTTTCGCATTGACGAATAAAATCGAAACATGCCGAAGTGTTGTTAATATCCGAAAGTACAATGGAACCGTAATCTTTTATTTTAGCTTCTTGAACCAATTGCTCAATGGAAATCGTTCCAAATTTGTAACTGTAATATGTGTGACAGTTCAAAAGCATAGCTTTTGTTTGCTTAATTGTTTATTGGTTAATTAGTTAAATATTTCAAGCTACATGTTACAAGCAAATTTATGTTAGTTCATTACACATTATTCATTATAAATTACTCATTACATTCGTCTGTGTGCCGGGATTACAGGTGGTTGTCCATTAAATGGATTTGCCATTTGTCCTATTCCTCGTGTTCCCATAGTTGTAACACGCCTAATTGCATTTTGCCCATATCGGTTACGAATCCGATCCATAGCCTGGTAGAGATTAACCATTTCAGCAGTATCTTCGAAAAGATTCATTTGATAAGTACCTGAAAGTAAATGACTGAAACGTACACCAACTAATCGTACAAGTACTCTACGCTCATATAACTGGTCGAAGAGTTCCATGGTCGTTTTAATCAATGTGTGATCCAATGACGTATAGGGAATTCGTTTTTGCCTGGTTCGGGTATCAAAGTCAGAATAGCGTACTGTAACTGTAACGCAAGATGTAAGCTTATTGCCATTTCGAAGATAATATGTCAGTTTCTCAGCCATTGATGTCAAAATGTTTTTTAATTGGTGAACGTCGATCGTATCTTTTTCAAGGGTTAAGGAAGACGAAATTGATTTACGCTCGTGATATGGGATTACTTCGCTATTATCAATTCCCTGGGCCTTTTTCCAGAGCATTATCCCATTTTTTCCCAATACCCTGTCCATAAGTTCCATGGGCATTTCCTGAACAGTTCTTACATATTTAATACCCATATTCAACAGCAATTTATAGGTTTGATCGCCAACCATAGGAATTTTTTTTACAGCTAGAGGAGCTAAAAAAGGTTTTTCTGTTCCAAATGGTATGTTGATATAATTATTAGGTTTAGCTTCGTTAGTGCCTACTTTAGCAACGGTTTTACTTGTTGAGAGCCCGAATGATATAGGCAAACCAGTTTCTTTGGTTATTCTCTTTCGTAGCTCTTGTGCCCATTTGTAAGTCCCAAAAAACTTATCCATTCCGGTTACATCAATGTAGAATTCATCGATAGAAGATTTTTCATATAATGGAGATTCTTCCTTAATGACATCGGTAACCATATCGGAAAATTTGCTATAAATGCTACTATTGCCACGAATTACGGTTGCTTCGGGACAAAGCATCTGAGCCATTCGCATAGGCATAGCCGAATGGATACCATATTCTCGTGCTTCATAGCTACACGCAGCAACAACTCCTCTGCCGCTGGTTCCACCAACTAAAACAGGCTTGCCATTTAGACTAGAATCGAGTAGCCGCTCACACGACACAAAAAATGTGTCTAAATCAATATGAACTACAGACTTGTGCATTAATTATCTTAAATAAATGTTCTAAACTTTGAAACCTTAATTGCAGTCTTTTTATTAAAATAACAAATTACAAAAAACAAGCTCCGAATAAATTCCAAAATACAATACTCAATTTATAAAGGAATAAGTGTCATGGTTTGATGTTTGTAATTTTATACATTGGATATTATTTGAAATTTGTTTTTTGGTGCTTATTCAGTGTATTTAATTTGTAAACTAAACTTCTAAAAGTTAGTAGTCAATTTTAGGTATGGTAGATTCCACAACTCCTTGTACAATAAAATCTCGGGACAGAATAGTTGGTGTATGTGTTTTATTCGATGATCGTGGCAATAGCAATACATTATCATCATTGATTCTCAGTTCTTTTATGGTAGCTTCATCATCGATTAAAGCAACAACGATATCACCATTCTCGGCAGAGTTCTGTTGTTTTACCAAAACTAAGTCGCCATCGTTAATTCCTTTTTCATTCATAGAATCACCTTTGGCTTGTAATAAAAAATACTTATCAGGAGGTTTTGCCAGCTTGGTAGAAACAGCAATCATAGCTTCAATATTTTCTTCGGCTAATATAGGTATACCACAAGCGACAGTTCCTAACAGAGGAATTTTGACTGTTTGTTCGCTAGTGACTTCTTTATTATCAAATTCATATTTAATAAATTGGATGCTTCCATCCTCTTTCTTATTCAGTATTTCTTTATCGATTAAGTTTTGTAAAATTACAGCAGCAGAACGTGGTGATTTGTAATCCATTTCCTTCATTAACTCACGTACACTGGGCATTCTTCCATTTTTCATAAGGAAATCACGCATAACACGCAATGCGGCTAATTCTTTATTTGAAACTAAATTTAGCATACACAAATATACACCAAAAATACACAAAAAGCAAATAATTTTTATTATACAATATTTATGTATTTGTATATCTGCATTTTAAATGTTAATAGCTAGGTGTATACATTTTGTAAGTGTATATTTTTTATAACTTGTTTTAAAATGTACAATAAGCATGATATCCAATTTTAAACCATCATACCTAAAATTACATTCTATAGGAGAACTAAAAAGGCGTGCAGATCAATTATGGTCCATGCTTGAGAATTGTCAGTTGTGTCCCAGAAACTGTAAGGTTAACAGATTAGAAGGTAAGAAAGGTATTTGCAAAGCCACTGGCGAATTGGAGATATCATCCTATAGTCCACATTTTGGTGAAGAAAGATCACTTGTCGGTAAACATGGTTCTGGAACGATTTTTTTTACACATTGTAATCTACGTTGTATCTTTTGTATTAACTGGGATATTAGCATTGGAGGAAATGGAAGAAATTCTACTATTGAAGAGCTTACCAGGATTATGTTATATCTTCAAGAAATTGGTTGCCATAACATAAATACGGTTACTCCTACTCACTATTTGCCACATATATTAAAGGCTTTAGATATAGCAGTATCGAATGGATTAAAGCTCCCTTTAGTTTATAATACAAGTGGCTGGGAACATTTACAGATATTGAAGCTACTAGATGGAATAGTTGATATTTACTTGCCTGATTTTAAATATTTTGATTCTGAAAATGCCAAAAGATATTCTATAGGAGCTGAATCATATCCTGAAACTACTAAGAAAGCTATTCTAGAAATGCATCGACAAGTTGGAATCGCAAAACCAAATTCAAATGGAATAATGGAAAAAGGTTTAATGATTCGTCATTTGGTTATGCCAAATAATATTAGTGGTTCTAAAGAAATCATACAATGGATAGCTGGAAATCTTCCCAAAGATACCTATGTAAATATAATGTCGCAGTACAGGCCAGATTATAAAGCACTTGAATATCCAATGATTGGTAGATCTTTAAAGAACAATGAATATAAAGAAATAGCAGTATTTGCTAAAGAATTAGGTTTGACAAACCTGGATATTCAAGGTTACTATTAATTATTCTTTAAAAGTCATTTCTATATTCTTACCGAGTAAATTCTCAAGTGGAAAAATATAATTCATTTGTTTTCCAAATTCAATGGCTTCGTTTATTGTATATCCCTTTACTTGTATTAAATAAGCCATAAACAATGATTTAACTCTTCCTCCTGATGCACAATGAATAAATATTTTACCATCACTTTCTATTAGAGCTTTTGAAAATTGCTCCAAAGTTTTTGGGTTATATGAATCAGGATAACTAACAGGAATAGATATATAATGTATATTTAATTCCTTGAATAAATCTTCCTCATTAAAAGCTGATTGAGTAAATTTCTTGTTTTCGTCATTTGTCCTAAGGTTAATCACTGACTTTACACTCTCTGATTTAAGCCATTTAGCCATTTCGTATGTAGGTTGACCACCAAAATAAAAATCACCAGATTTGTGAAGGTTTTTAAAATCCTTAATTTCAATTACTTCATCAAGTTTTTGAGAGTTAGACGTTTGGGCATCTGCAATATTTATAAAGTTTACCGCAACTATTTGCACACATACTATAGCAATTAGGTTTTTAAATTTAGTTTTCAT
>JBHOSR010000107.1:0-6969 GCA_042584405.1 Bacteroidota bacterium | reverse complement strand
ATAATTGATGAAGACACTAATGAAATTGAGAAAGAAGTTACAGAAGATCAGCTCGTAAATGAAGTGTCGGAAGTAAAAGATATTCAAATTAAAGAACAAGCCGTAGGAGTTGATTATAACAAATTAAGTCGGGAGGATTTAGTAAAAGAATTAAGTGAGGTTATAGACCAAAATCCTATAAACAATATACGAAGAGAAGTTGAAGCAATTAAAGCTAGTTTTTATAAGAAACAGAAAGCAATTAATGAACAGAAACGTAAGGATTTTTTAGCTGAAGACGGCATAATTGAAGATTTTGCTCCAGTTGAAGATCCTTTAGAAACAGAATTAAAGGAATTATTTAAAAGATACAGAAGACTAAAAGCGGAATATAACAGGCAATTAGAAACGGTTAAAGAAGATAATTTACAGATTAAATACGAAATAATTGAGGAGCTTAAAGAATTAGTAAATAAAGATGAATCTATAGGTGATACATTTAAAGAATTTAGGGAACTGCAGCAAAAGTGGAAAGAAATTGGACAAGTTCCACAGCAAAAATTGAAAGATCTATGGAATACGTATCACCATCATGTTGAGAAATTTTATGATTATGTAAATATTAATAAAGAACTTCGCGATTTAGACCTAAAAAAGAATCATGGAATAAAACAAGAGCTTTGCGAAAAAGCAGAAAAGTTAATAGAAGAAAAGTCTGTTGTTACAGCATTTAAAACTTTACAAAAGTATCATAATCAGTGGCGCGAAATTGGACCTGTACCCAACGATCAAAAAGATTCTCTTTGGGAAAGATTCAAAGAAGCTACAAGAATAATAAATAAGAGACATCAGGATTATTTTAAAAACTTGAAGGACGAGCAAAAAAATAATTTAGATAAGAAAGATAAACTGTGCGAACAAGTTGAAGAAATAGCACAGAATGAATTATTATCACACAAAGAGTGGACAGAACGGACAACGGAAATCATTGAATTACAAAAGGTTTGGAGAACTATAGGTTTTGCTCCTAAAAAAGACAATAATAAAATATATGCTCGATTTAGGAATGCATGCGATAATTTTTTTGCTAAAAAACGAGAGTTTTATGCACAAAATAAAGAGCTTCAGGACGAAAATCTTAATTTAAAAATTGAGCTTTGTGAAAAAGCTGAAGCAATAAAAGACAGTACTGATTGGAAAAAAAGTACTAAAGATTTAATTAATCTTCAGAAGCAATGGAAAGAAATAGGACCTGTTTCTAGGAAACAATCAGATAAAGTGTGGAAAAGATTCCGTGCTGCATGTGATCACTTCTTTAATAAAAAATCGGAATACTATTCCAATATTGAACAGGAATTTGAAAATAATCTTAAAAAGAAGCAAGAGATTATTGAGAAAGTTAAGAATTATAAGTTTCAAACTGATGTAAATGAAAATTACGAAGCCCTTAAAAAGTTTCAAGAAGAGTTTTCTGAAATAGGTTTTGTTCCCTATAAATTGAAAGATAAAATTCAGAATGAATTCAGAGAAGAGCTGAATAAGCAATTTGATAAGTTAAAAGTTGGTGATGAAGAAAAGAATCTATTGAAGTTCCAGAATAGATTAGATACTTTACATCACAAACCTAAAGCATCATCAAAGATTAGGCATGAAAGAGATAAGTTTTTTAATAAAATTAAGAAGCTAGAGAATAATATTACCTTATGGGAAAATAACATAGGTTTTTTCTCCACTGATTCGGCCGAAGCAAAGGAAATGTTGAAAGATTACCAGCAAAAAATTGAAAGTGCTAGAAGTGAAATTAAATTACTCGAAGAAAAAATTAGAATGATTGATCGCTCTGATTCAGAATAAATAGAAATAAAGTATAATTTTAAAATCAAAGATTTTGTCAACAACAAAATACATATTTGTAACAGGAGGAGTTACTTCTTCTTTAGGTAAGGGAATTATTTCTGCCTCATTAGCCAAATTATTACAAGCCCGAGGTTATTCTGTAACTATTCAAAAGTTAGATCCATATATTAATGTTGATCCAGGTACACTAAATCCTTATGAACATGGAGAGTGTTATGTAACTGAAGATGGTGCAGAAACAGATCTGGATTTAGGACATTATGAAAGATTTATTAATTTACATACAACTCAGGCTAATAATGTTACAACAGGCAGAATCTACCAAACAGTAATAAATAAAGAACGCCGAGGTGATTATTTAGGAAAAACAGTTCAGGTAATTCCTCATATTACTGATGAAATAAAAAGAAACATAAAATTACTTGGTAAAAAATTCAATTATGATGTTGTTATTACTGAGATTGGTGGAACCGTTGGTGATATTGAATCATTGCCATATATTGAATCTGTACGTCAGTTAAAATGGGAGTTAGGCCCACAAAATAGTTTATTTGTTCATTTAACTTTAGTTCCATATTTATCAGCATCTGGTGAGTTAAAAACAAAACCTACTCAACATTCAGTTAAGGTAATGTTAGAGAATGGTATACAACCAGATGTTTTGGTACTTAGATCAGAGCGTCCATTAAATATTGATATAAAAAAGAAAGTAGCACTTTTTTGTAATGTGAACATTGAGTCTGTTATACAATCCATTGATGTTTCAACTATTTATGAGGTTCCTCTTCTTATGAAAGAAGAAAAACTTGATGTAACAGTTTTACAAAAGTTAGATTTACCAATAAATGAGGAACCAAAATTGGAAAAATGGAAACAATTTATAAATAAACTTAAAAATCCCAAGAAAGAAATAACAGTTGGTTTAGTAGGTAAATATGTTGAATTACAGGATTCCTATAAATCTATAATGGAATCTATTATTCATGCAGGTTCGGTTAATCAATGTAAGATTAATATCAAAAGTATCCATTCCGAAAAAATTAATGAAAATAATATAGCCGAAACATTAAAAGATGTTCAAGGAGTAATTGTAGCTCCAGGATTTGGACAAAGGGGAATAGACGGAAAAATTATTGCAGTACAATATGTACGGGAAAATAATATTCCTTTTCTTGGGATTTGTTTAGGAATGCAATGTGCGGTAATTGAATTCGCCAGAAATGTACTTGGATTAAAAGATGCTGACTCATCAGAAATGAGTAGAACCACAACTAATGCTGTGATTGATTTAATGGAAGAACAAAAAGGTGTTACCGAAAAGGGTGGCACGATGCGTTTAGGTGCATATCCCTGCGATATTAAAAAAGATACAAAAGTATTTGAAGTTTATAATCAGGAGCATATTCAGGAAAGACATAGACATCGTTATGAGTTTAATAACGAATATTACGACAGATTCGAAAAAGCTGGAATGAAACCGGTCGGACACAATCCAGATACTGGATTAGTAGAAATAATGGAGATACCGAATCATAGATGGTTTATAGGAGTTCAGTTTCATCCTGAGTATAAAAGTACAGTTGTAAATCCACATCCTTTATTTGTAAATTTTGTAAAGGAAATTTGTAAGGAATAGTTGTAAAAATGTACTAATATTGCAGGCGAGTAATACTTGCCTGATTTTTTAAAAAAGAATAAATAAAGTTTAAAATGGATAGGAATTCAATAATTGGCATTATAATAATTGCAGGAATATTAATAATCTGGACAACCTTAAATAAACCATCAAAAGAAGAAATTGAAGCTGCTAAGCTTAAAAGAGATTCTTTAGAATTGGTTCAGCAACGAGAGATCATTCAGCAAGAAAAGATTCTAGATGAACAGGAGCAAAATGTTCAAAAAGAGATAATTCCAGAAGTTCTTCAGAGTCCAGAAGATGAAAGTGTTTATAAAAGTAAGTATGGAAATTTTGCAGATGCAGCAATAGGAGAACAAGAATTTACAACACTCGAAAACGAGTTGCTTAAAATAAAAATAAGTAACAAAGGAGGAAGGATATATTCTGTTGAATTAAAAGATTATAAAACATATACACAAAGGCCGCTAGTTTTATTCGATGGTGATTCTACAGTGTTTGGATTAAACTTTTTCTCTGAAAATAGAAGTATTATTACTAATGACTTGTTTTTTGTACCCGTTGAAAAAACTTCAAGTTCTGTTAGAATGCGATTATATGCAGGAGAAGAAAGGTACATTGAATATGTATACACAATAAATCCAGAAAGTTATTTAGTAGATTTCGATATAAATTTCGTTAAGATTAATGAAGTTATAGCTAGTAACTTAAACGTAGTTGATCTTAAATGGTCTATGTATTCACCACAACAAGAAAAAGGTGCGAAAAATGAAAATATGTATACTACTATTGGGTATAAATATTATCAGGATGAGGTAAAAACTTTAACTTCTAGAAGTAAAGATGAGGCCAAAGAAGAACTTAATACTAAAATAAGGTGGATATCTTTTCAACAACAATTTTTTTCAACTATACTAGTTGCGGATGAGTATTTTGCAAATGCAGAAATTGAATTTAGCAATCTCGAAAATTCAGAGAAATATTTAAAATATTTCGAATCTACTATTGGAATCCCTTTTGAATATTCACCTAATTCAACCGTTCCTTTATCATTTTATTTTGGACCAAATCACTTTAATACATTAAAGAAATTTGATCTCGAATTCGAGAAAATAATTCCAATGGGAAAATCTGTTTTTAGATGGGTAAACAGATATGCTGTAATTCCTGTATTTAATTTCCTTGATAATTATATTACCAATTACGGTCTTATTATTTTATTGTTAACAATCTTAATTAAGCTCGTATTATTTCCATTAACCTACAAGTCATATTTGTCTACAGCTAAAATGCGTGTTCTTAAACCGGAGATTGATGAAATAAGCAAGAAATTTCCGAAAAAAGAAGATGCAATGAAAAAGCAACAGGCAACTATGGCCATGTATAAAAAGGTTGGAGTAAATCCAATGGGAGGTTGTATTCCGATGGTTATTCAATTTCCTATACTTATTGCTATGTTCAGATTCTTTCCATCTTCCTTTGAGCTTAGGCAAAAAGCTTTCCTTTGGGCTGATGATTTATCATCTTTCGATTCAATTTTAGATTTACCGTTTGATATACCAATGTATGGTGACCATGTAAGTTTATTTACTATTTTAATGGCAGTTGCACTGGTATTTTCTTCAAAACTTAATACAGGTCAAATGAACGATGCAAATCAACAAATGCCAGGCATGAAGTTTATGATGACCTATATGATGCCTGTTATGATGTTGGCATTCTTTAACAATTATTCTGCAGGCTTAAGTTATTATTATTTCTTATCAAATGTTATTACTCTAGGACAAACATTGTTTATAAGAAGATTTGTTGATGATGAGGCCATTCTCAGGAAATTACACGAAAATAAAAAGAAAGTGGTTAAAAAGTCTAAATGGCAGGAACGACTGGAGGCAGCCGCAAAACAAAAAGGTTATAAACCCCCGAAGAAAAAATAATTAATAAATATAAGAGGTTGATCAAATTTTGGTCAACCTCTTTTTATTTAAATATTGAACAAATTAAAATAAAAAAAGATTGCTTTTCAGGGCAATCTTTCTTTTTTGAGCGGGAGACGGAACTCGAATCCGCGACCCTTAGCTTGGAAGGCTAATGCTCTACCAACTGAGCTACTCCCGCAAAATATAAAGTGGGGAGAGCAGGATTCGAACCTACGAAGGCGTGCGCCAGCAGATTTACAGTCTGCCCCAGTTGGCCACTTTGGTATCTCCCCAACATTATTAATACATTGAGCCGATGGGCGGATTCGAACCGTCGACCTGCTGATTACAAATCAGCTGCTCTGACCAACTGAGCTACATCGGCATTATATTTAAAGAACTGTTATTTTTATTTAGCGAATGCAAAAGTATTAAATTTCCTGAAACAGCAAACTTTTATCATAAAAATTTTGTAAAAAAGGAGCGTTGAAATTACTGATTAATGTAATTGTTTTGATAATGAGAAATTTAAAAAAATCAAGATAATTAATCTTCTTTAAATTGCTCCATTTCTTTTTGAAGATGTGCCATTCTTATGGCAGTAATAGCAGCTTCATCGCCTTTATTACCATGTTTGCCTCCAGCTCGGTCTTTGGCTTGTTGCAAGTTGTTTGTAGTTAGTACTCCATATATAAACGGAATATTATAATTCATATTTAATTCAGTAATGCCATGGGTAACACTTTGGCATACAAAATCAAAATGGCGAGTTTCACCTTGAATTACACATCCTAAACATATCACTGCATCCAAATCGGCATATTCTGCCATAAATTGAGCTCCAAGGGTAAGTTCAACACTACCTGGCACATACTTTTTTAGTATATTTTCTTCTTTTGCTCCATGTTTAAGAAGTGTTTCGTAAGCTCCATTGAGCAATGCTTCAGTAATTTCTGTATTCCATTCAGCTACAATAATTCCAAATAGCATTTTACTTGCTGATGGTACTGATTTTTTATCATAGTCTGATAAATTTTTAAGATTTGTTGCCATGATTTAGTAGTTTTTTAAATTTCATCAAATTTAAGTTTTACAAATAAAAAAATCCTGAAAAATCAGGATTTAAATCTATTTTAAGGATCTCAATATTATTCTTGAATTAATACTTCCACTTGAGCTATATATTTAGAAACTTGACGTCCCTCAGATGTGTTAGGAAAATCTTTCTCAATACGTTTATACGCCTCTAAAGCTTTATTATAATTGCTCATTTGTTTATATACAAATGCAACCTTCATTAGATATATCGGTGTTGTAAAGCTGTTTTCTGAAACATTAACAGCTTTATTATAAAAAATTAAAGCGTCATCCATGTCTTCAAGTTCCATGTAAGCATCACCGATAGCCCCATAAGCTACAGGAGCAATCATTTTGTCATCTGATTCAAACTGTTTGAGATACTCAATAGCATCTTCGTACTGCCCTAATCGAAGAAAACTTATGCCACTATAATAGTATGCTAAGTTTGCTGATTTTGTAATACTGTATTCTTCAACTATATCTAAAAATCCCAAATAA
>JBHOSR010000106.1:0-7042 GCA_042584405.1 Bacteroidota bacterium | reverse complement strand
AAACTCTTAAAAAAATTATTCCAATAAAATTTATTGATTTCATTTATAACATTAAACCTGAAATACACGCTATAAATATTTATTTATTAAAAGATAATACGCCAATTGTAAACTTACACCCAATCGATAAAAAATTCATTATTAGAGAATTAAATATTAATGATACTGAAAAACTTAAAACGTTTTATGTTAATTACAAACATGTGCTACCTCGATTAAAGGATTCTGCCTGGATTGGATTAGCTGCTGTAGATACAACTAATGAAGAAATTGCCTATATATCTTGGGTAATAAAAGAAAACATTGAATTCATTAAAGATTTTAAAATTAAAATGAATAATGATCAATTTATGGTACGTCATGGGGTTTGTAAACTAATATACAGACACCAAGGTATTCATACAAGAATGGAGCAAGAAAGACTAAATTATTGTTTTCGAAATGGAGCCAAACAAATTTACGTACATATCGCCAGTAAAAACAAAGTTGGTATAGCAACACTTATAAATGCCGGATATGAATTTTATCAAAGAAATTTAATACTAAGAATTCCATATTTCGGAGTCCATCGAGAATTGTTTTCGGCATTAAAAGCACCATTCAATAATTTATTTACGTTCCTTTTTAAATAGGAATTTATTATGTCATATTTAGTATCAAAAAGCCCAAATAGAAGTACTACATCTGATATTGGTTTTACCTTGCTAACAGAAAAAGATGAAATGAGATGGAACAATCTATTAAATTGTGCTTTCAATGCTTCATATAGGGCAAGTATAGCTTTTCAGTACTCTAAATATTTATCAAAAGATGGGATACAAATTTTTGTTTTTCACAAAAATGATCAAGATATTGCTGGTGCACTTTATGCACTTAAAAAAGGTCCAAGCGGACTAATGAAAATTGCTGATATTCAATCGGGCACAATTTTTAGAAATGAAAAAGATATAAAGTATTTCTCATTTATCATTAATCATTTTATATCATGGGCAAAGGAAAACAAGGCTTCATACATTAGACTTAACCCTTGGCTGCCCAAAACAATCGATGGCCAATTGACAAATCATTATATATGGTTAAAAAATACAATTACAGATTTTGGATTTAATAAAATCACAGATGGTAAGCATACATATTGGATTGATCTACAATTAACAGAAAACGAATTATTATCCAAAATACATCGAAGTAATCGTAAAATAATTCGTCGTGGGCTAAGATCTAGTTTTGAAGTAGATGTAATTGAGAAACCTGACCAACAATTATTGAAAAGTTTTTGGGATATGTATTCAAACCTTTCATCCTCTAAAGGATTTGATTCTCTTGAAAAAGAGAAATTTTTTTCTAAGGTTGAGAACTTATTTGATAAAGGACAGGCCTATTTATTTGTTACACGCTATAATGATGAAATCGCGAATATTACTATGACAAGTAATTTTGGAGTAGCGGCAGGAATGTATGGAGCAATAAATCCTGGTTTTAAAAAAATTGAAAATTACCCATCTCCCGGACCTCTTTCTGTTTGGAAGATAATCACAACCTTCAAGAAAAAGGGGTTGAAGATTTATGATATGGGGTTTTGCCCCGGAAGAGTACCTATTAAAGGTCATCCAAATTACAATGTTTGGGTTTATAAATACAGTTTTGGAGGTATTCATGTGCAATTTATGCCAACATATGGTAAAATAATAAAGCCCTTAAGAGGTAGATTGTTTGAATTTCTAATATACAGAAAATGACTATATTAAATATTATTTATCAAAAGTTGTATTATATATTTTTGGATATATTAATACCAAAAAAACAATTGATAATTCCTTCTTTTTTAAATAAGTCAAAAAACATCTTTATTTACTTTGATTATGAACGCGAATTTGGCGGACATCATACGACTATTTCAGATAATGATGTTTATTATATTCTTGAATTATTGAAAACAAATGGTTTTCAATCGACTTGGTATACTGTTGGTAAAATTTTTAAAAAATACCCGGAAACAATTAAAAATATTATTCGGGAAGGACATGAAATAGGTTCTCATACCTATAGTCATATAGTTCCTTTGCATACATCTGAAAAAGAACTTAAAAATGATTTTTTAAAAATTGTACACGAAGCAGATGAAAAAATAAATATAACAGGATTTCATTCTCCTAGAGGCAGGTGGAGCTGCAATGCAGTCAAACAACTTGTATTGAATAATTACAAATATGAAATCGTAGGAGCAAGGAAGAAAGAACCATTTATTCCTTATTTTATAGTTAATAATAATAAGCGGTTATTTCGATTACACACAATCGGAGATGATTGGCCTCTTTTCAATAAAAATAGGTCTGAAATTGAAGTTTTTGAATACTTTATTTCAACGCTAAATAGCATAAAGCATGGAAATATTGTTGGAATTGGATTTCATCCCTGGGTATTATTTTCACATATAAATATTATAAAAGGTTTCGAAAAATTTATAAATCATCTTGGTTTACAAAAGGATATTAGACTCGAAACTGCAAATTACTATGTTAAAACGTTAGAATCACTAAACTAATAAATAGTCAGAAAAATATAAAAATCTACAAAAATGAATAAAATTGAAACATTTGAACAGTTCTTAGCTTCTGGAAGTGCACAACTTTCTATATGGAACTATTCCCTAAACCTTATTCTAACAGCTTTGTTAGCCTATTTGTTAGGGATTCTTTACTATCGATTTGGAAATTCTTTATCCAACAGAAAAAGTTTTAGTAAAAATTTCATTCTATTGGCAGTTACAACAATGATTGTAATTACAATTGTGAAGTCTTCGCTTGCACTATCTTTAGGACTGGTTGGAGCTCTTTCCATTGTGCGATTTAGAGCTGCAATAAAAGAACCTGAAGAATTATCTTACCTTTTCTTAAATATTGCAATCGGTTTAGGTTTTGGTGCTGACCAAAAGTTTGTTACTATTATTGGATTTATGATTATTTCCTTAATTATTATTGGTAAAAATATTTTATATAGAAAAGCCAATTACGAAAATCAGAATTTAATAATAAATATAAGTTTACTGAATCCTGGCAAGGACGATATGAAAAGAATTGTAGAAATTATTAAAATCAATACAATTAAAGCTAATTTGAAACGATTTGATGAAAATAAAGATGTCTTGGAGATCTCATTTGTTATTGAAGTTGATAGCTTTAAGGAAATAGATACTACCAAATTAGAATTACAAAACCAGTTTAAAAATATTACAATTAGCCTTATTGACAATAATATTATTGCCTAATGGAAATTCACGATAGTAGATTAAAAATAAATACGCTTAAAAGGATAAGTAAGAAGTTTGGTGCGAGAAGAATTTTTTCTTCTATTATGATTTTTTTCTTATTAGTGGGATTCGGATTTGGTTGTATTGTTTATGGTGCATATTTAAATAAAACAGATCAAACATCTGTTATAAAAATGTTTTTAATCAGATTATCTGAATTCAATTTCAATTTTATTCCTAATTATGTTAAAGGTCAAACATCTGAAATAGATAACTTGTACATGGATATTAAATTTACTAATTGGGAGAAAATTAGATATCTACGAGAACAAGCACTTATTAATGGAAGAATAACAGAAGAAACCCAGGAAAGTGTATCTGCAAAAATACAATACAATACTGAATTTTATAATGTTGATATAAGTTTAACAGGAATGACCAATGAACATATTAGACATCCGTACAAATGGTCATTATCGGTAAAAGTTAAGGGGGAAAAAACAATAATGGGAATGAAAAAATTTGCATTAATAGTTCCCCAGTCAAGAGGTTATTTAACTGATTGGACAGCAACAAAACTTGCAAAATCTCAGGGAGTTATTGGATTAAGAAGTAATTTTGTAAATCTGACAGTAAATGGTAAAGAAAAAGGCATTTATTATCTAGAAGAGAGATATGACAAGCGACTAATTGAAAGTAACCTAAATAGAGAAGGTATAATATTCAAGGCTGATGATTATGGATCAGATATTCAGGTTTATGGATTAAATCAAATTAATAAGAATCCAGAATTAAAAACCCAGTTAAACCGCCTTAAAAAGTTATGGCATAGTTTCTTGAACGACGAAATTTCAGCAACAAAGATATTTGATTTAAATAAACTCGCATCTCTTGCGGTTATTTCCGATATAATGAATGGAAAGCATGCCCTTTTTTTAATGAATCTTAGATTCTATTTTAATCCTACTACAGGATTAATTGAACCGATAGGAAGAGAGTGGGGATACCTAAGGGATGATACATATACACGTCCTTCATTAACTATCGGAAACCCAAATCCTCATGATCAAATATCAATATATAAACATGATATTCTACAGAAAATTTTTAAAACTTTTGAATTTAAAGAAGAGTATATCAAACAAGCAGACATTTTAACTAATACGGGGTACCTTGATAGTATATTAGTAGCAAATCAAGAAGAATTAAATTCAATGCTAGAAGGATTGCATAGACAAAATCCTTTTTATGAACTTCCTATTCAATTAATAAAGAACAATCAGAAAATTATTAGAGAAAATCTTTATCCTCATTTACCACCAGTTAAGGTATACTTTGATAAGCTTGAAAATAGCAAAATCTACTTTAATGTTGAAAATAATATTGATTTGCCAATTGAGATTCAGAAGATAGTGTATAATAATTCTATTGAGGTTTTGCCTTCAGAAAGAATTATATTAAGTGCAAATTATAATGTTAACAATAAGTTTCAGGAGATAAATTTTGATATAAATACTATTGAAACTGATTTTTTTTCTGCAGATTCAATAACTGTTTATTATAATATACTAGGATTAGGGCATGTAAGAAGTACCATTGCTTTTCCTTTCATTTTAGATTCTGAACAATTAGCGAATTTGACTCCCACAAAACTAAGTCCAAATATCGAAGATTTCAATTTTCTAAAAGTTGATAATCTCAAAAAACAGATACTATTTAAAAAACAGAAGTGCAATATAAATAAGGATTTAGTAATACCTAAAGGGTATATAATTACTGCAGTTCCTGGATGTTATATAAATATAACAAATTCGGCCAGAATAATTTCTTACTCTCCTATTCTTTTTTTTGGAAATGCCGAAAAACCTATAACAATAACATCAACTGATTCAACCGGACAAGGAATCGTTGTATTTAATACTTCCATAAACTCAGAATTATCATATGTAAATTTTAGTTATCTATCAAATATTTCCGGTAATGGATGGGATTTAAGAGGAGCAATTACATTTTATGAATCACCTGTAACAATAAAAAATTGCCTCTTTAATAAAAATATTATTGGTGATGACTATTTAAATATTATTAGAACAAATTTTAATATTCAAAATACAAGGTTTATAAATACTTATGCAGATGCTATTGACACAGATTTCAGTGAAGGAATTATTGAAAATGTTGAGTTTATTAAACCTGGGAATGATGCGTTAGATGTCTCTGGCACAAAATTAGAAATTAAAGATGTGGTTATTTCTTATCCAGGCGACAAAGGTTTAAGTGCCGGCGAAAATTCTCATTTAAAATGTTTTAATGTATCAGTTATGGGCGGGGAAATAGCAATTGCTAGTAAAGACAATTCCTTGATTGAGATTAATACAATTAACATTGACTCAACAAAAATCGCATATTGTGCTTTTCAGAAAAAACCTGAATTCTCTGGAGGTAAAATCATAGCAACCAACTCAAATTTAACCGGTATTAAAATTAAGTATTTGATTGAACTTGGTTCAGAGCTAAACGAAAATGGTGTATTAATTAAAGGAAAAAGCAATCAAGTAAAAGAAATGTTATATGGAGCGGAATATGGAAAATCTTCAAAACAATAATTACCGTTACGAAAGAAAGTTCTTCATTTCAAATATTAGCCGAATATTTGTCGAAAATGTAATCCATCAGCATCCTGCTTTTTTTTCTGAGATTTACCATGAGCGGATAGTTAATAGTATTTATTTCGATACATATGACTTTAATAATTTTACCGATAATATTATTGGAAATACAAATCGCACAAAATATAGAATTCGTTGGTACGGTGAACTTTTTAAGGAAGTTCAAAAACCTACATTGGAAATCAAAATAAAGAAAGGAATAGTTGGAACAAAAAAACTGATGCCTCTAAAATCTTTTAACATTGATCGGGGATTTAAAACTAATGAATTAATGAATATATTAAAGCAGTCTGAATTAGATGATGTTTCACTTTATAAAATGCATAATCAGATTCCAGTTATTCTAAATAGATATAGAAGAAAATATTTTCAAACTTCAGATAAAAAATTTCGGATTACTGTTGATGATAATCAGGAATTCTATAAAATTGGATCTCTTGCTAATTATTTTTTCCAAAAGCAATCTGACTTTAATAATGTTATTCTTGAATTAAAATACGAAAAGCAATTTGAATCTGAAGCTGCTCGAATAACAAACAGTATCCCTTTTAGAACAACAAAAAGCTCAAAGTACGCAAGGGGTGTAGAATTCTTTTATACTTAAAAAACATGAGTTTATTTAAACTTTTTATTTGTTTAATAATTCTTGGTTCTTTTTCATGTAATTCTTCTTACAACGAAACTAAAAATAGTTTAGATCAGGGCAAATCTGATAGTATTTTAGTATCTGATAAAAATTTTCTTAATGATTTCCCTCCCATAGCTTTAAATGGGAAAATAAATGTTGTAGTAGAAATACCTTGTGGAACTAATGCAAAGTGGGAAGTAAATAAAAACAACGGGAATATAGAATTGGAAAAGGAAAATAATATATTCCGAGAAATTCAGTATTTAAGCTATCCTGGTAATTACGGATTTATTCCTAATACATTATTGTCTAAAGAGAGTGGAGGAGATGGAGACCCTTTAGATGTAATTATTTTGGCCCCATCTATACCTAGAGGAGAAGTAATCGAGTGTGATATTATAGGAGTACTAAAGATATTTGATAACCAAGAACAAGATGATAAATTAATTGCTGTATGTGAAAACTCTCCATTTAAAGAAATAACCACATCTTTAA
>JBHOSR010000105.1:0-7096 GCA_042584405.1 Bacteroidota bacterium | reverse complement strand
ACACCTAAGATAATAGCTAACCATCGTAATCGAACAACATTCATTAGTTCAATAGTTTGTTCAGGGATTTTACCAAATCGGTCCTTTAGACGATTCTCAAATGCGAGTAACTTTTCTTCTAACTCAATATTATCTAATTCGCGATAAAGTCTTATTCTTTCTGAAATGTTATCAATATAATTTTCGGGTAAAAGTAATTCAAGATCTGTATCAATTTGACAATCATTAATAAATTTCTGCTCGGTGATTTGTTTTTCAAGTTCTTGTTTTTGTTCTTTTTCATATAATTCGTGGAACGACGATTCTTTTAATTCTAAGATTGCTTCATTTAATATGCGGTGATAAGTTTCAAAACCAATGTCAGTTATAAATCCACTTTGTTCAGCTCCTAATAGATTTCCGGCTCCTCTAATATCTAAGTCCTGCATGGCAATATTAAAACCACTTCCAAGTTCTGAAAATTCCTCTATTGCTTTTAGTCTTCTTCTAGCATCAGGAGTAACTGAAATTAATGGAGGAGCAAGTAAATAACAGAATGCTTTTTTATTAGATCGGCCTACACGACCGCGAAGCTGATGTAAATCGCTCAATCCAAAATTTTGTGCGTTATTAATAATTATCGTATTTGTATTTGGAATATCTAAACCAGATTCAATAATTGTTGTAGCTATTAAAACATCATATTCGTATTTAATAAAATCAAGCATTACTTTTTCAAGTTTAGCTCCCTCCATTTGTCCGTGTGCTACAACAGTTCTTACATCGGGACATAATTTGTTTATAAGAACTTCGATTTCTTGTATGTTTTGAACGCGATTATGTATAAAGAATATCTGACCATTTCGTTGAAATTCATATTCAATAGCTTCTTTTATAATATCTTCATTAAAAGTATGAAGTTCAGTAATAATTGGATATCTATTTGGAGGAGGGGTGTTTATTATTGAAAGATCGCGGGCACCCATCATTGAGAATTGTAATGTTCGTGGTATTGGAGTGGCAGTAAGAGTTAAGGTGTCTACATTTATTTTAAATTTTTTAAGTTTTTCTTTAACACTAACTCCAAACTTTTGTTCTTCATCAATAATAAGCAAACCTAAATCTTTAAATATTATTTCTTTACCTACCAACTTATGAGTTCCAATAATAATATCTATTTTCCCCTCGGCAAGTTTTTTGATCGATTCAGTTTGTTGTTTTCGTGTTCTTAATCGGCTTATATATTCAATATTACATGGAAAATCAGCAAGCCTGTCGGTAAATGTTTGATAATGTTGTAAAGCTAGAATTGTTGTGGGTACTAAAATTGCTACTTGTTTGCTATCAGTAACTGCTTTAAATGCAGCACGAATTGCGATCTCTGTTTTGCCAAATCCTACATCACCACAAATAAGCCTATCCATTGGAGTATCTGATTCCATATCTGATTTTACAGAGTTTGTTGATATCAACTGGTCTGGTGTATCTTCATAAATAAAGGACGACTCCAATTCTCTTTGCAAATATGTGTCTTGAGTAAATGCAAATCCTTTTTGTTCTTTACGTTTTGCATATAATAAGATTAGTTCCTTTGCAATATCCTTAACTTTTGACTTTGTATTTTGTTTTAATTTCTGCCATGCTCCAGAACCAAGCTTATAAATTTTAGGTGATTCAGAATCTTTGCTTTTATATTTTGATATTTTATGTAATGCATGAATGCTAATGTATACAGTATCTTGATCTCTGTACACAAGTTTAATAGCTTCTTGCGTTTTTCCACTTATATCAATTTTCTCTAATCCCCCAAATTTGCCTATACCATGATCAATATGCACCACATAATCGCCCGGGTGAAGCCCCGTTATTTCTCGCATAGTGATTTGTTCTTTCTTCTGAAGGATATTTTTTATTCTAAACTTGTGATATCTTCCAAAGATTTGATGATCGGTATATATGCAGACTTTAAGGTCATGATCAATAAATCCTTCATGAACTGTTTTTAATACTGGCTCGAATCTTATATCGGGATTTATCTCATTAAAAATATCCTTTAATCGTTCAATTTGTTTTTCGTTGTCAGATAATATGTATGTTGAATAATCTTTTTGAAAATTCTCAATGAAGTTATTTCCTAAAAGCTCGAAGTTTTTATTGAAAGATGGTTGATGAGAAGTATGAAATAATATTTCATTTTGATTAAAGTAACTTTTTTGTCCAAACTCCAAGCACCTAAACTTATTGATATTATCCAGCAATTCTCTACTTGAGATAATTTGATCCTTAATAGATATTTCTTCAAGTTTCAATTTTATTTCATCAATTTTGTCTAAAATAAATCTAAGATCTTCTGTCCAAATAATTGATTCTTCTGATATATAATGGAAAAATGATTTAGTTTGTTTCAGGTCCTTGTTTTCGGAATCAGGATTAACAATTTTTGGAACTATAGCAATTTCATTAAAGGTTTGTTTCGAAAGCTGATTTTCAATATCGAATGATCTAATTGAATCTACTTCATTTCCAAAAAAATCAATTCTATACGGATCATCAGAAGCGAATGAGAATATATCTATTATACTACCTCGAATTGAGTATTGGCCAGGCTCATATACAAAATCAACAAGCTGAAAATGACATTCTTGCAATACTTCTTGAATGAAATCTATTGAAACCTGTTCCGCAACATTTAGTTTTAGGGTTGATTTAATTAAGTTTTCTTTTGGAATAACTTTTTCAATGATCGCTTCAGGATAAGTTACAACAGTGAGTCTTTCATTATTAGCCAGCAATTGTAGAGTTTCAGCTCTAAGTAACAAATTTGAGCTGTCTTCTTGGCCATAAACAATTGACCTTTTAAATGATGTGGGAAAGAATACAGTTTTCTGATCGGAAATAGCGTTTAAATCATTTTGAAAATATGCCGCTGTTTCTTTATCGGGAAGTATTATTAAGTGATTAGTATCGAGATTATTTATAAGGCTTGAAATATAAAAACTTCTTGCTGACCCAATGATATTTTTTAGAAATACTTTTTGCGATTCTGCAATAGCTTGGTTACATTCAATAATTTTTGAATGCTTTTTGAAAATTTTATTTAATTCTTTAATATTCAAAACTCGACAAAAATAAAAAAGGTAGTTATATTTTAACTACCTTTTTAAATGTATTTTTGTTATTATCAAATTTATTTTCCGAAATCAACTAAAAACTTTTCTGCAGTTTCTACCATGTGTTTTGATCCAGTATATAAAGGTACTCGTTGATGTAAGGTTTCTGGCTTTGTGTCAAGAATTCTCATATACCCATCCGTTGCTTTACCTCCAGCTTGTTCAGCAATAAAAGCTATTGGATTACACTCATATAATAATCTTAGCTTGCCATTAGGAGCACTCGCCGTTTCAGGATAAATAAATACTCCTCCTTTTAATAAATTTCTATGAAAATCAGCTACTAAAGAACCAATGTACCTTGCGGAATAAGGTCTGTTAGTTTGTGTATCCTTATCCTGACAGTATTTTATGTATTTTTTAACACCTTCGGGGAATTTATTATAATTGCCTTCATTTAGAGAGTAAATTTTCCCCATTTCAGGAGTTTTAATATTTGGATGCGAAAGACAAAACTCTCCGATACCAGTATCTAAAGTAAATCCATTAACTCCTATACCAGTTGTATATACAAGCATAGTTGAGGATCCATAAATTATATAACCTGCAGCAATTTGTTTACTCCCTTCTTGCAGAAAATCAATTAATTGCGCTTTTTCTCCTCTTGGCGAAATTCTTCTGTAAATAGAAAAAATTGTACCAATCGAAACATTTACATCAATATTTGATGATCCATCTAAGGGATCCATACATACTATGTATTTTCCATCTAAAGAAAGTTCATCATCAAAAGTTATTATTTCCTGATTTTCTTCCGATGCAATTCCACAACATTCACCACTGTTTCGTATAGCTGCCGTAAATTGCATATCGGCAAAGACGTCTAACTTTTGTTGAGTCTCGCCCTGAACATTTATTGCACCTGCTTCACCTAATACATCCACCAATCCTGCTTTATTCACTTTTTTATGTACGACCTTTGCAGCAATCCCTATATGATGCAGTAAATTCGAAAGTTCTCCTTTTGCATATGGAATGTTGGCCTGACGACGAATTATAAATTCGTTTAATGTGGTAATATTATAGCCTTTCATTAAGCAACAATTAAAGGGTTAAAAACGCAGAAAATTCAATATGCTAAATTGAATTATTGTTTAAATCTATACAAAAATAATTTTAATTTTATGAATATGAACAAAATATTTAAAAAAACAGCCTATTACAAAGTTTATTATTTAATGTAACGGTTTAGATAATAAGAAATGTTAAATTTGTAAGCTTTTATCATTTTAAATGAATTGTTTGTATGTTAGTTTTCAAATTCGGTGGAGCTTCAGTTAGGGATGCTAATGGAGTTAGAAACCTTTTAAATATTATTAATAACTTTTCAGATGATTTAATTGTGGTCGTTTCAGCACTTGGGAAGACCACAAATGCACTTGAACAAATATTAAAACTTTCATATGAAAACATTGATGAAAGTAAAGATAAATTGAATGTTCTATACAATTATCATTTTAGTATTATAAGGGATTTATTTCATGCTGGCCATAAGATAAATGACGATATTGAAAATGAATTTAATAACTTAAATATAAAACTTTATAATGAACAGTATGAATCGTTTGATTTAAAATATGATCAAGTGGTTTCGTTTGGAGAAATATTTTCAACTAAAATTGTAAGCGCATTTCTAAATACTCAGCAATTAACTAATACATGGATTGATATAAGAGAAGTACTTAAAACTGATAATACTTATAGAGAAGCAAAGATTAATTTCGATCTAACCGAATCTTTAGCTGTAAATTCTTTCAGTTTTAAGAGTGAAAAAGTTTATTTGACACAAGGATTTATTGGAAGTTCAGAGGATGGACAGTCTACTACACTTGGAAGAGAAGGTTCCGATTATACGGCTGCTGTATTAGCAAATTTATTAAATGCTGAAAAAGTTATTGTTTGGAAAGATGTTGAAGGAATTTTAAATGCTGATCCGCAATATTTTAATGAAACCGAAAAGTTAGATAAAATCTCGTATCAGGAAGCAGTTGAATTAGCATATTTTGGTGCAAAGGTTATTCATCCAAAAACATTAAAACCTCTACATAATAAAAATATTCCATTATTTGTTCGCTCATTTTTAAATCCTAATGGCAAAGGAACAGAAATAGATTGTTTTAAAAAATACGATCAGAATTTACCAATATTCATTTTAAAGAAAGATCAAATGCTTATAAGTTTGTTTCCAAAAGATCTTTCATTTGTTATTGAGGATGAGTTAAGTAGGATTTTCCAGTATCTGTCAGAGCACAGAATAAAAGTTAATCTTATCCAAAATTCAGCTATCAGTATTTCATTTTGTATTGATAATTCTAACAATAAAACTAAGCAGCTTCTCGAAAAGCTAAAAGAGGATTACAAAGTGTTGTATAACGATCGACTTGAATTACTTACCATTAGGCACTACTCTGAAGAAGCTATAAATAAAGTAACTAAAGATCGAAAAATATACATTGACCAAAGAAGCAGACATACAGCTCATTTTGTAATTAAATAAAGGTCTTAATTATTTTATCTGCTAAGAATTCAGAAAGTTTTATATTTGATTCATGTGTCCAACCCGCAA
The DNA here is from genome assembly GCA_042584405.1 of Bacteroidota bacterium. GTDB lineage: Bacteria > Bacteroidota > Bacteroidia > Bacteroidales > UBA12077 > UBA12077. The sequence goes on along the minus strand of JBHOSR010000105.1, from coordinate 1,381 downwards.
TATGTGGAGTTAAAACTACCTTATTACTTTTTATTAAATATTTGAAGGCTTCTGGTAACTCATTCCCAGAATGTAAATTTTCAAATGAAGTTTGTTCATATTCAAGAACATCAAGTGCTGCTCCTAAAACCTTACCAGACTTCATGTTTTTTACCAGGTCGTTAGTATTGATAATTTTCCCTCGTGCAGTATTTATGATAAATATGTTTTTATTGAATTGATTAATAAATTCATTGTTAACCATAAATTCAGTTTCCTTTGTTAAAGGAACATGAAGACTTAGTATATCTGTTTGTTCAAACAGATCATTTAATGTTTTTTCACTGACATATTCATTAGAATAATCAAACTTGTATTTATCATAAGCTATTACACATGCTTCAAAACCTTGCAGTCTTTGCGCAAAAGCACTACCCATATTCCCATATCCAATAATCCCAACAGTTTTTCCTTTAATTTCAAATCCTCGATTTGCTTCACGCGTCCACTTGCCTTCACGAACTTCAGAATCCGCTTTTAAAAAATTATTAAATAATGCAATTAACATTCCAAGAGCCTGTTCTCCAACTGCATCTCTATTTCCTTCTGGCGAATTAAAACATTTTATTCCTTTAGATTCTGCATATTCCACGTCAACATTTTCTAGTCCAGCACCAACTCTTCCAATAAATTTGAGATTCTTAGCAGCATCAATTATAGATTTATCAATTTTGATTTTACTCCTTATTATTACACCAGCATAATTTGAAATTACTTTGATAATATTACTCGGTGCTATTTCTGGTTTATAATCACAAACAAATCCAGCGTGTGTTAACTTTTCAGGAAGTCTTTTATGAGTTGAATCGACGAAAAGAATGTGCATGCTTTTTCTTATCAATGTGATGTGTTATTTTAGGTATACCTTAAATGCAGGTTTATATCCTTTAACTTCTCCCTGTAAATCATATATTTCGTATGCAAGCATAATTGAGAGTACTTTCTTGGTCATTTGTTGACTCACAGGATCATAATACCAAGCTTCTTCAAATTGTGCTTTGGCAATCTTTTCTCTACTAAATTCTGGATTTTCTTCTAAATCTTTAATATCACTAATGCTAAGGGGCTTATTATAAAAAAATTCAAATGGGATTAAATCACCAGAATAAACAGATTTAAAAATTTCATCTACCAATATCTTTCTATCTAAATTTCGCAAACAATACTCTGTCCATTCATCATTATTGGGATTTAAAATAACAACATCAGTAATAATTGTATCTGCAAGTTCCAGAAAAATATTTTCATCCCCGATGCTAACTATTTTTGGTTCACTTTGATTAAAATTACATGAGGCAACTATTAAAATTAAAAATAAAATTATAGATTTATCAATTATTAC